>NZ_JASJOU010000016.1 GCF_030068605.1 Xanthocytophaga agilis | reverse complement strand
TTCCTGTTGTTTGAGAATAGAAATAATCTGTGATTCAGTAAAACGCGTCTTTTTCATACTAACCAGTGATTTAAAGTGAAAATAATCTTTTTTCTTTATTTTTCACTGGCTCACTTTATAGGGAAGCCTACACTTTTACCTATAGGTATGTTTAATTAGCCTCCGGAAAAGGGAGGGAGTAAAGCTATCTCATCTCCATCCTGTAATGAATGGGTAGAATCTACCATCTCCTGATTCACTGCATAACGAAACTTTTGCTGGGCAATAGCAGGGTAGGTGGTGGTCAGGTACTGATGCAAATCTTCTATTGTTAAAATCTGCTCATTGGTAAGTGAGATACCTGAAGCAGATAGGGTGTCTGTTAAAGCACCAAAGGGCAATATGCTGAATCTCATATAATATAAATTGAGGACTGTAAATCATGAACACATTTTTAGAAAGGATCATCCCAATATTTAGCAAAAACATCGGGACAGATTCTCTTCATACTTTCTGTATCGTCTTCTTCCCAGTTAAAAACTATTTCAGGAAAAGGAATTCTGGGAAATTTGTCAAGCTTCGTATAATAGGCATCCATCCCTTCGCTTCTGTCGGCAAAATTATATTTTTTGATATATGCATCTAAGGGAACACCCAACATTCTTTCAAATCCTGGATAATCACCTCTACCTTCATCTCGTAAGGTGTCAAAAACAGGTACTAAGCTATCCGGATTTTGCATGGCATTTTCAAATACTTCCTTACCTTGTGCAATAAGCCATGCCCGAAAATAATCAAAGCTATCATCAGAACAACCTCCCATTGCCACATAAGCTGCACACCATAGGGGAGATGTATAGGATTTAGCGTAAAGCTTTTGAAATTGTTCTTCAAATGAAAATATTTCTTCTTCTGTCTGTGTGCTCAGATAATTAGTCAGAAACTGAGTTTGTTCGTATTTATTTTCTGTGGTCTGCCTTTTAGATGTACTTATCAACTCCCAAAATGTTGTTTCAGTCATGTAAAGTAGTGTTTATGTAAAAAAAAAGCCTTATAGCGTAAAAACTATAAGGCTGATACTTTGTTTTCTTAGTCGAACAATCCTTTAACCTGCCCGGCAGGTGGATTGATGCCTAAGTGGCGATAAGCCATTTCTGTTGCTTCTCGCCCGCGAGAGGTTCGTTTGATATAACCTTCCTGAATCAGGAACGGCTCATATACCTCTTCTATGGTTTCAGCTTCTTCACCACAGGCAGTAGCAATAGTTGACAAACCCACAGGCCCACCTTTAAACTTCTCAATGATGGTAGACAGAATGCGATTATCCATCTCGTCTAATCCATGTTGATCTACATCCAGTGCGTTTAGTGCCATTTCTGCAATACCAACCGTAATTTTACCATTTCCTTTTACCTGAGCAAAATCACGTGTGCGTCGTAACAGGTTATTGGCAATACGTGGAGTTCCCCGACTTCTTCGGGCTATCTCATAGGCAGCCTCTTCGTCAATAGGCGTATTCAACAGATCCGCAGAACGTAGTACAATGGAAGTTAATAATTTGGCATTGTAATATTCCAGCCTGGCATTAATACTAAATCGTGCACGTAAAGGCGAAGTTAACAATCCAGCTCTGGTGGTAGCTCCTACCAGAGTGAACGGATTTAAACCAATCTGAACAGACCGGGCATTGGGACCGCTATCTAACAGGATATCAATCTTATAATCTTCCATAGCAGAATACAGGTATTCTTCTACTACTGGATTAAGGCGATGGATTTCATCAATGAAAAGCACATCGTTTTCACTGAGGTTGGTAAGCAATCCTGCCAGATCACTAGGCTTGTCCAGAACTGGTCCGGAAGTCATTTTGATATTTGCTCCCAGTTCATTGGCAATAATCAATGAGAGGGTTGTTTTCCCTAAACCGGGAGGGCCATGTAATAGCACATGATCAAGTGCCTCCCCTCGCTGGCGGGCAGCCTGTACAAAGACGCGCAGATTTTCAAGAACTTTATCCTGTCCGGTAAAATCCTCAAAGCTCACCGGACGCAACGCCTTTTCTATTTCGCGTTCTGTTGGGGTTAGCCCTTCTGCTTCACCTTTCAAATAATCTTTACGCATATAAATACAAATTAACAGTTACAGTTCAAAGGTTTTGAGGTATTCATCTCAAAACAGAGCAAGATCGGATAGCGTAACAAAAGGCAGGAAAGATAAAAAAGAAGGAAGATTGAAATCAAGGGAATTGCAAAATATCGCATATCCGGTTGTTTCACGAAAGTACTAAAAAAAGTTAAAATGACCTAATTTCGTTTCCATCGAAAATAAACTGACATTTGCACTTGTCTGATCGGGTATTTGTTTATCAGTAGAGACAGGATCTACATCTATTCCTGTCGAATTTATTCATGAGATATGTTTACCAGACGATTAGTTTAGGTAATAACAATAGAAATTGCAATGATTAAAAATATGGAAGTCGTGCATGAAGTAAGTAGCAAAAAGTCCAGAGGCGCTATTAGTAAACGAGAATGGTTCAGTGAATGGTTTAACTCACCTTATTATCATATTCTATATAAGAGCCGAGATAATGCAGAAGCGCACCAGTTTATCGACAATCTGCAAAAATATTTTCAGTTTACCTGTGAGGATCAGATACTTGATTTGGCATGTGGGCGTGGACGACATGCTATCTATCTTAATTCCAAAGGGTTTGATGTAGTAGGGATTGACATTGCGCCTGAAAATATCTCTTATGCTAAACAGTTTGAGAATGAACGATTGCATTTCTATGTACACGATATGCGCCGTCCCTATGTGCGAAGCAGGTTTTGTTATGTGCTGAATCTTTTTACAAGCTTCGGTTATTTTGAAACAGAAGGAGAGAATATTAATGCGGTATGTACAGTAACAGAGGCATTAAAACCTGGGGGAAAGTTAATTCTTGATTTTTTCAATACAGACCGGATCTTAAAAAATTTAAAACCCCATTACAGACAAGTTATTGATGGAATTCAATTTGATATTCAAAAGAAACTGGAAAGTGGATTTATTGTAAAAGATATTGAATTTGAGGATGAAGGAAATTCCTTCCATTTTCAGGAGCGGGTAAAAGCGATCAGTTGTGAACAGTTTCTACACTATTTTGATGTTGCCGATCTGGAACTGATAAGCATCTTTGGAGACTATGCGTTGAATCCATATGACAAGGAAACATCTGACAGGATGATCTTTGTGGCTCAAAGGCCGCAACGCGAAAGTTTTGGATTAAGATTATAAGCCCCCTGTAAAAACAAATACCTCTCTATCAGAGAGGTATTGTCATTGTCAGAAATAGTGATCAAATCAGTTAATAAAAACAACAAATCATCAGAAGAAATGCTGTATGTATGTTTTTAAAAGTGGATTACTGATAGGTGTTTTACGTGGTTTGTACTATCTGGTTACTTTGTTTTAAAAGATATTTTCATAGTCGTAGTGTATAGTGTATACACCAAATCTTATGCCAAATCTTTTGACAGTATAATTTCTTTTGAGAAGAAGATAAAAAATAGTTACATCACTGGAATTAATTACTTTTCTTTCAGTAAACGAAGCAACACGCCATTTGACCAGCCAAAGCCATCCTGTACAGGATATTCTCCTCCTCCTGCCTTTAAGGTAATATCTGTCACATTGTATTTTTCTACCATTTTACCTGTTTGTTTGTATACACGTACATTATTAGAAATCCAGCGGTTTTTAATTTTATCTGCCAGTTCGCTGTACCCGTTATCTTTTAATCCTTTATAAGTGATCCATTGTAAAGGTGCCCAACCATTGGGTGCATCCCATTGCTGTCCTGTGTTTGTTAAGGTGGTAAGCACCCCTCCATCTCTCAGAAAATCTTTCTCAATTCGCTGGGCTACAGTCGCGGGTGTTCCAATATTCATATGTACAAAGAAAGGATACATGCCTGCCAGGGAGAAGGTTTGGGTGGTTTGCCTGGTGATAAAGTCATAATCTGTAAAGTATTGGGCTTTTTTATCCCAACAATACATAAGTACGGCTTGTTTTCTTCGTTCCGCTGCATCCTGATAACTTTTAGCTTTTTGTGCATTCCCTTTCAATGTGTAGGCTTTACTTATAGTCATTTCAAGATTATACATAAGTGCATTCAGATCTACAGGAATAATATCTGTAGTATGGATTGTTTCCATAGAATTGCCGTCCTTAAACCAGCGATTACAGAAATCCCAACCACTTTCGGCTGCAGCGCGAAGATGCCGGTAGATAACAGCTCGCTTTTGATCAATAATAAATTGTTGAGATGCCTTTGATGCTTTCTTAGGCATTGGAATGGTACTATTTTTTAAAATAGCATCGGCTGTTGCTACATCTTCTTTATAGGCTTCTGGTCTTGGTGTTGCCGAATCATCCCAGTAGCGGTTTAGTATTTCCCCTCCCTGCATGCGTACTACTCTTCGGAATGTACCACTTTGTTTGCCTAGCTTTTCAGTGCCACTCATCCAGAAGGCATATTCTTTCTCAAGCTGAGGAAGATATTTGCTATATGTCTCATCACCTTTTGTATTGGCGAGAATACCTACCATTAAGGCAAAAAACGGCGGTTGTGAACGTGTTAGATAGTATGTCCGGTTCCCATTCGGAATAAAACCAATTGTGTCAATCAGGAATGCAAAGTTATCAATCATATGCTGGACCAAGTCTATGCGGCCAGAGGCTTCTAAGCCCAACATGGTAAAATAACTATCCCAATAATATATTTCGCCAAATCGCCCTCCAGGCACTACATATTGGTAGGGTAGGTTCACCAACGAACTTCCTGGTATATGCTTTTCCGGCTTTCGCGTAAGTACATCCCATAAGCTGATGATGTGTTCAGTTGCAGACTTGCTGGTGTCAGATGTAAAGTCTGAAGAATAACTCTTAGGCAATGTATAATTAGCCAGGACAAACTCCTTTAATCCAAAATCGGGTAGAGTATGTTGCTTCTGGTACTTCTTTACAATTTCTGCCAACTGATATTTTGGTGTACAGTCAGGAAAAGTTTTGGAGTCTGGAAAAATAGCAGCCAATTGTACAGTTTTGAAAAAATCCTGGTATCCGGCAACATTTTGTCCAATTGCCTGCTGATTTAGTGCGATATGTAGCACAACTAGTATAGTATATTTGGAAATACAACTCATAGACTATGAATATAAGATCAAATACTAGGCTCTAGTATTTATTCAAATTGAAATACAAGTTTAATTAGCAATTATTGGTATTCTATCCTACTGATGGTTGATCTTTTGTTACACTATCTGCTTTGTGTGTTCCTGAATAGGAGATATCAGCGGAGCGTCTATAGGGTTGAAAAGGTATTTGCAGCAAATTAGTTAGTTGATTATTCTCCTTAGCATCCATATGTGTATCTACTCCATAAATTAGATTGGCTGGATTTTCTGTAGCAAAGGTGCCAAACAACCGATCCCAAAGTGAGAATATATTCCCATAGTTTGTATCTGTGAGGGGCTGCTTGTAATGATGATGTACCTTGTGCATATTGGGAGAAACAATAATCCAGCTTATAACCTTATCCAGTTGAACTGGCAGCTTAATATTGGCATGGTTAAACTGAGAAAATATAACAGATAAACTTTGATATAACATAACCAGCCAGATCGGGGCTCCTGATATAAATACAGCCAGAATAGTAAATATAGCCCGAAAAACACTTTCACCTGGATGATGCCGATTGGCAGTAGTGGTATCAACGTATGTATCTGTATGATGGATAAGATGAAACTTCCATAGCCATTTTAGTTTATGTTCCAGCCAATGAATCAAATAAGCTCCAATTAAATCAAGCAATAGTAAGCCTAGTAAGATAAACAACCACAATGGCATAGTTGTTAGATACAGTAGGCCAAAGTGCTGATCGGCTGTCCAATCACTTGTTTTTAGAAGAAGGGCTGCAAAAAGAAAATTAATAACAACAGTGGTTAAGGTAAAAAACAGATTTAACCCAGCATGTCTCCACTTATGATAAGGCGTTAATGATAGTGGAATAATTCCTTCAATACTCCAGAACAACAGTATTCCTCCAATAAGGATAGCGGCACGATAGCTACTGGGTATATGTTCAAAGAAAGCAACAACTGTCTCCATACTGCTATGTATAATTCATTATATAGTATAATTAATGATTAATTTATGATTATTTCATGAGTAAATAAAATTTAATGGATCAAATCATTGAATCACCATGGATTGGATAATTGATTTTATTCAGAAAATTACCGGGGATGTAGATGCTGAGAAAGCAAAATAAAAGGCTATTGTATATCACAATAGCCTTATGAAAAGAGAGAAAAGTATGATCTATTTAAATGCAGGAATACCTGTAATCTCATTACCCAGAATGAGTAAGTGAATATCGTGTGTACCTTCATAGGTAACAACCGATTCCAGGTTCATCATATGGCGCATAATCGGATACTCACCTGTAATACCCATACCCCCATGAATCTGACGGGCTTCACGCGCAATGTTCAGTGCCATCTCTACATTATTTCGTTTGGCTAATGATATTTGGGCAGTGGTTGCTTTGTCTTCATTTTTTAACATACCTAATCGCCAGCAGAGTAGTTGTGCTTTGGTAATCTCAGTTAACATTTCAGCCAGTTTCTTTTGTGTCAATTGAAAGGAGGCTATAGGTTTATCAAACTGTATACGTTCCAGTGCATAACGCTTAGCTGAATCATAGCAGTCCATTGCTGCTCCAAGGGCTCCCCAGGCGATACCATACCGAGCAGAATCCAGGCACTGCATAGGACCGCGCAAACCCTCTATACCCGGCAATAAATTTTCTTTGGGTACCTTAACATTATCAAAAACCAGTTCGCCTGTAGTAGAGGCACGCAACGACCATTTATTATGAATTTCAGGTGTAGAGAAACCTTCCATTCCTCGTTCTACAATAAGGCCACGAACACGCCCATTCTCATTTTTAGCCCATACCACTGCAATGTCTGCATAAGGTGCATTGGAAATCCACATCTTTGAACCATTGAGCAGATAGTGGTCACCTTCATCTGTAAAATGGGATTGCATACCAGAAGGATTTGAGCCATAGTCTGCTTCTGTTAATCCAAAGCAACCTAGCATTTCACCAGAAGCCAGTTTGGGTAAGTACTTTTGTTTTTGTTCTTCCGTACCAAATGCATAAATGGGATACATGACCAGTGAGCTTTGCACAGAGACAGTTGAACGCATGCCAGAATCTCCCCGTTCAATTTCCTGCATGATGAGGCCATATGAAATATAATCGAGTCCACCACCTCCATACTCTGATGGTATGGTTGGCCCAAAAGCACCTATCTCACCAAATTTTTTGACTATATCCTGCGGAAATTCTGCCCGCTGGGCATAGTCCTCAATAATAGGAGAGATCTCCTTTTTAACAAACGTTCTGACCGCATCTCGAATGAGCTTATGTTCTTCTGTTAAAAGATCGTCAATCTGATAAAAGTCAGGTGCCTCAAAACGATCCTGACTGGAGCGGATATGTATATTAGGGTCTGTTGTTTGCATTGTAGTCTGTTGTTAAAACTTGTATGAGGCTATAAGATTAATATATGCCTTACTAAAATCGCATTTTGCCAAATTTACATTTTTAGTACTATTATTTCTTATCATACTATAGTTTCTTTGTATCTGACTTTTGTATATATCAGCTGTATAATAATATCAATAGGATGTAGTTGTTTATCTGAGAGTCACAGAGTCATAAATACGCTTATTGTACCTCATATTCTTTTGTTTTACCTATCAACCTGTTTTCTTTCGTATGGCACTTCAGAAAGGCGATAAAGCTCCATTTTTTAAATTAGTATCTTCTGATTTTAAGTCTGCAAATTCAGACAAAAAAGAAGTTTCACTGGATGATTATAAAGGAAAAAATCTTGTGGTTTTATTTTTTCCTCTGGCATTTAGCAGTGTATGTACTGCTGAGCTATGTAGCATGCGCGACAATATAGGGGAGTATACAGATCTCAATACAGAGGTGGTTGCTATTTCTGTAGATTCACCTTATGTACTGGATAGGTTCAAAAAAGATCAGAGCCTTACTTTTCTTTTACTATCTGATTTTAACAAAGAAGTTTCAACAGCCTATGGAGCTCTTTATGAAAACTTTGCGTGGGGAATGAAAGGCGTATCCAAACGTTCGGCTTTTGTGATTGATGGAGATGGAGTGATTCAATATGCTGAGGTTTTGGAAAATGCCGGGGATGTGCCAGATTTTGATGCGATTAAAAAGGTATTAAATGAGTTGACTAGATAAACTATCTTCTATTCTTTTTATGCCATTACTGGTGATTGAATCCGGTAATGGCTTTTTTTCATACCAAAGGGTTTTTCCTTTGGAAAAGATACTATTTTTGAAGCACACTATCTCTTCTTACAATTTATTATGACAAAATCATCAGTTGTTCTGAATGCCAGAGTTGTAAACGAAGGTACAATTACAGAAAAAGATATATATATAAAAGATGGGCGTATCGAACAGATTGGAACAGATTTGCAACATAAATCTGCTGATCAGGTAATTGATGCAAACGGACAATATCTTATGCCTGGTGTAATAGATGACCAGGTACATTTTCGGGAGCCTGGTCTTACACATAAGGCATCTATTTATACAGAGAGCAAAGCGGCTGTAGCAGGAGGAGTTACCAGTTTTATGGAGATGCCTAATACAGTTCCCAATGCACTGACACAAGAATTGCTTGCTGACAAATATCAAATAGCTTCACAAACGTCTCTGGCAAATTATTCATTTTTTATGGGGGCTTCAAATGATAATCTGACGGAGGTGCTAAAGACTAATCCCAAAGATGTATGTGGGATTAAAATATTTATGGGATCATCCACAGGCAATATGTTGGTGGATGATGAAGGTACGTTGGCCGCTATATTTCGGGAAAGCCCCATGCTGATTGCTACTCACTGTGAGGACGAAGCAACTATAAAACAACGTCAGGAATACTATCGCCAGCAATATGGAGAAGATGCGCCTGCCCGTATTCATCCAGAGATCCGCAATGAAGAAGCTTGTTTTAAATCGTCTTCAATGGCTGTGGCATTGGCTAAGAAGTATAATACCCGATTGCATATTTTACATATCACTACAGGGGATGAACTTCCCTTATTTGATAATACAATTCCCTTAAAACAGAAACGAATTACTTCTGAAGTGTGTGTCCATCATCTTTGGTTTACTGCAGACGATTACGAAACAGTAGGTAATCAGATTAAGTGTAATCCTGCTATAAAAGATAAACGGCATAAGTTAGCTTTATGGAAAGGGTTACTGGATAATCATTTGGATATCATAGCTACAGATCATGCACCTCATACCTGGGAAGAGAAATCTCAGAACTATTGGAAAGCACCATCAGGTGTACCTTTGGTACAACATTCGCTTGTTTTGATGTTTGAAGCTTATCATGAAGGAAGGATCTCACTGGAGAAATTGGTAGAGAAGATGTGTCATGCGCCTGCTGATTGCTTTCAGATCTCACAACGGGGATATATCCGTGAGGGCTACTTTGCTGACCTTGTTTTAGTAAATACACAGCAAGAATCGACAGTTTCAAAAGATGTTATCTTCTACAAATGTGGTTGGTCTCCATTTGAAGGAAAAACATTTAAATCAGCTGTTACTCATACCTTTGTTTCTGGAAATCTGGTATATAAAGAGGGTAAATTTGATGAAAGTCAGAAAGGTACAAGACTCTTATTTGACAGATAAGAAAAAAAATAATTATTTGTTTTTGGAATATATCAATCTTGTTGTACTTTTGTAGCCCAAATCACGGAGGATGTAGCTCAGTCGGTTAGAGCACTAGATTGTGGTTCTAGGGGTCGTGGGTTCGAGCCCCATCTTCCTCCCCAAGCAGGCTTTTTAAGCCTGCTTTTTCATTTTACTGCTTTTTTTCTGTGTTATTTCTCAAAATTACCTTCCAAATAGCTTTCCTATCCGGCCAAACATTCGTTTCTCAAAGTTCCAGAAGAAAGTAAACTGGCCTAATATAAACCCATAGAATAACAAAAAGATCTGATAAGCTGGAAGGACAGTTACTAGCCATATCAATGTTCTATACCACCAGGAAGTTGAAGGTGTGATTCCAAGCCATGCAAAGATCGGTTTTTTAATATACATAGCAGTAAAACCTGTTAACGCAAAGACAATCAGGATTACGATAACCTGCCATATTGTGTGAACCCCCCAGCGAGTCTGAAGTTTTTGAAGAAAAGAAGACATAAATAATTAATGCAGGTTCTGTATACATACCGAAACGGAAGCTAAAGAACAAAAATAGTATATGAACTACAAGTAAAATTTGCTGAGAAAATTAACGATTAGAATAAGGGAAGTTTAGCATATCTGTAATTCCCAACAGTAAAATGTTTGCCAGCTATTGATTATTTTATGGTTTTTGTGAGATTTGTAAATATTTAAATAAGCAATTTGATATATCTATGTTTCAATCGTTTACATGTCTGCAATACTGCTTTCTTACTTTGATTTTACTTACAGGGTTGCTCTCTTGTAAAAAAGAATCACTAGTACATAAAAAAGGGTATCAACTTGTCTGGAGTGATGAATTTGATTATAGGGGTTTGCCTGACCCTGCCCGTTGGGGATATGGAGAAGGAGGAAATGGCTGGGGTAATCACGAACTACAATACTATACCAGAGAACGTATAGAAAATGCGCATGTAGAAAATGGAGTTCTTACAATAGAAGCACACAAGGAGAAATTCAATCAGAATGAGTATACCTCTGCACGTTTACATACTAAAGGAAAAGGAGACTGGATGTATGGGCGGATCGAGGTAAAAGCCAAACTGCCATTAGGTAAGGGTACATGGCCTGCTATCTGGATGTTAGCGTCGACGACTCCCTTGAAGTGGCCTGATGATGGCGAACTTGATATCATGGAACATGTAGGATATGATCAGGGAGTGATTCATGCCAATATTCATACTAAGGCTTACAATCATACAATTGGTACCAATAAGGGTAATCAATTATCTGTATCGGATGTTAGTAGTGCCTTTCATGTATATAGCATGGTATGGGATGAGGAGAAGATCACATTTTTTATAGATGATAAATCCTATTTCACTTTCACCAATGATAAACAGAATAATCCTGCAACCTGGCCTTATAACCAGAAGTTTCACTTGTTGTTAAATATCGCTGTTGGCGGAGATTGGGGTGGAAAAGAAGGTGTGGATACCAGTATTTTCCCTCAAATGATGGAAGTAGACTATGTTAGGGTTTATCAAAAGAAATAATTATACCATTGGGAATTATACCATTGGGAATTATACCATTGGGAATCAAAAAGCCCATTTCCTGTTTGAGAAATGGGCTTTTAATTTTATTCTGAAGTGCCTCGCATAATACCTCGTTCCGAACTTCGAATAAACTCTATAATCAGATCTCGTTCTACAGATGCTGGGAGATTAGTTTCTATAGATTCCAATGCATCCGCGTTATTTAATCCTCTCAGATACACATATCGATAAATTTCCTGAATCTCGTTGATTTTCTCATTGGAAAACCCTCTGCGACGAAGGCCAATAGAGTTAACGCCACTATAGGCTAAAGGTTCGCGGGCTGCCTTAACAAAAGGAGGAACATCTTTGCGGACAAGAGAACCTCCGCCTATGTATGTATGAGCTCCGATTTTTGAAAACTGTTGTACAGCACATGATCCCCCAAATATTACATAATCGTCAATCTGCACATGACCTGCCAACTGCACAACATTGCCTAATATACAGTTGTCGCCAATAATGCAATCGTGTCCAATGTGAGCGTAGGCCATGATAAGACAGTTTTTACCAACAACGGTAGTATACTTGTCTACTGTTCCCCTACTCATTGTAACAAATTCGCGAATGGTGGTATAGTCGCCAACTACTGCGGTTGTTTCTTCACCCACGAATTTAAGGTCCTGTGGAATAGCCGAAATAATTGCTCCTGGATATATTTTGCAAAACTTCCCAATACGAGCGCCTTCGTTGATTACTGCATTGGCTCCTATCCAGGTGCCTTCTCCAATCTCAACATTTTTATGAATAGTAGCGAAAGGCTCAATTATTACATCAGGGCCTATTTTTGCTTCGGGATGAATGTACGCTAATGGTTGATTCATTCTTTTGGTATATATACACAAGTCTGTAAAACAGGCAGAAAAGCGCCATGGCTGTCATCACATATTTACAGACAATATGGTTTATTTATTTTTTTCTAACAATACTAGCTGACATAACGGCCTCACATACAACCTGGCCAGCCACGAAAGCTTGTCCTTGCATTTTAGCAATACCACGTTTTATTGGAGCCATTAATTCACATTTGAAAATAATAGTATCTCCTGGAAGAACCATTTTCCGGAAACGGCAATTTTCAATACTTAAGAAATACGTCCAGTAATTTTCAGGGTCAGGTACTGTGCTTAGTACAAGGATACCACCTGTTTGAGCCATTGCTTCTATCTGCAACACTCCTGGCATAACAGGGTTGCCTGGAAAATGCCCCATAAAGAAAGGCTCATTCATTGTTACGTTCTTTACCCCTGTTACCGAACTTTCATCCAGGTGAATAATCTTATCAATTAACTGGAAAGGATAACGATGTGGAAGAATATTACTGATTGCCAGTGAATCCAAAACAGGAGGAAGTTTAGGATCATACACAGGAATGTTGCTGCTGGCAGACTCCTGCATTTTCTTCTTGATCTTTTTAGCAAAAGCTACGTTTGCTGCATGACCAGGGCGGGCTGCAAGGATTTGGGCCTTTAATGGACGTCCTGCCAGTGCAAGGTCTCCCATTAAATCCAGTAATTTATGACGAGCAGGTTCATTCTTATATCGTAGCTCTACATTGTTCAGAATACCTTCTTTGCGTACTTCTACTTTGGGTTTATTGAATAATCCTGCCAGATAGTCTAATTCTTCATCCTGAATGATGCGATCTACAATCACAATAGCATTATTAAGATCACCACCTTTCACTAATCCTGCCTTATGAAGCATTTCCAATTCATGGAGGAAACAGAACGTTCTGCAATTGGCTATTTCATTAGAGAACTGGCTGATATCTGTTAAAGAAGCATGCTGACTACCTAGTACTGGAGAATTATAGTCAACCATTACTGTCATTCTATAATCGCTGAGAGGCAGAGCTGCAATTTCTACATCTCTTTCCTTGTCTCTGTATCGAATCTCTTCTGTAATTTCATAAAAATTACGAAGGGCATTTTGCTCCTCCCTTTCTGCAAATTCCAGTGCTTGTACAAATTGAATAGAACTTCCGTCCATGATAGGAGGTTCTGGTCCATCCAATTGAATCAGAACATTATCTATTTCCATACCTACCAATGCCGCTAGGGTATGTTCTACTGTATTGATTCGGGCGCCACTTTGCTCAATGGTAGTACCACGTGAAAGGTCTACCACATTATCAACATCTGCATCTACAATGGGTTGCCCTTCCAGATCAATTCTTTGAAATTTGTAACCATGGTGAGGTTTTGCTGGCAGAAAAGTCATATTCGCCGGAACCCCTGTATGTAAGCCTACTCCTGAGAGTGTTACAGCCTTCTTAATGGTGTGTTGTTTAAGATGCATTAGGATTGGTTAAGTTCTGTGTTCTGTGTTCAGGTTCAAAGCATACTAAGACCAGAACAAGAACTCTGGACCCTGAACTATTTTTCATTAATCGACAAAGTTAGTATTTTTTCTTCCAATTCTTCAAGTCGCTTTTGAAGTTGTGGTAAGTTTCGAAAAACTGCCAGCGATCTGAGATTATCTTTATAGTCAAATGCAGGTGATCCCTGAAGCTTTAATCCTTCCTTCTGAATAGATTTTGATACACCCGATTGTGCTCCGAAGCTGGTTTTATCCGCAATCTGAAGATGTCCGACAATCCCAACCTGACCAGCTATTACACAATAATTTCCTATTTTAGTAGAACCAGATATACCTGCCTGTGCTGCAATAACAGTATGTTTACCTATTTCAACATTATGCGCAATCTGTATCAGATTATCTAGCTTGGCACCCTGACGAATGATGGTCGAACCCATTGTAGCACAATCCACAACTGTATTGGCCCCAATACACACATCATCTTCCAGAATAACATTGCCTACCTGAGGGATAGGGCGATAGCTTCCATCTGGTTGAGGCGCAAAACCGAAGCCATCACTTCCAATCACTGCCCCTGCATGTACTACACAACGATTACCTATTACTATATCACTATAAATTTTGGCACCTGCATAGATAACAGTATTGTCTCCAATTGTTACATTATCGCCAATATACGCCTGAGGATATATTTTTACATTGTTACCAATTTTACAGTTGGAGCCGATATATGAAAAAGCCCCCCGAAATATATTACTGCCTGTAGTACTATTATCCCCAATAAAAGAAGGTTGTTCTATGCCAACCTTTGCTGCCATTAAAAATTGCTGATATTGTTCCAGTAAGACAGTAAATGCCAGATAGGGATTGTCTACACGAATTAAAGTAGCTGTATAATTTTTCTTCGGCTCAAAATCTTTACCAACAATAACGGCTGTTGCTTCTGTTGTGTATAAGTAAGGTTCGTATTTTTGATTGGATAGGAAAGCCAGACATCCTACGGTTGCTTCTTCAATCTTAGCTAATTTATTTACTACTAATGAGCCGTTGCCTTCTACGCTTCCCTTGAGCATTCCGGCTATCTGTTCTATGGTAAACTCCATAAGTTGATGAATGTATGAAGAATAAAGAATTCAAAATGTTTAATGGATGCAGTCTACTATGTTTTGCCTCATTCCCGATTGTACTGAACACAAGTAGATAGTGTTACTTTCATAGACTAGCTTGTCCCCAGTTTATTTCCTTTGCCCAGCATGCATAGTATTTTCGCACAATTTTACTCATAGCTTTGATATTTGGCAAATCTGATGCCAGAGCAATGTCAAGAATCTTGCCTTTCTTAGTTAGAATATTAATTCCAGTACCTTGTGCCAAGTATGCTGCATTGCTGGTAGAGCCCTCTACATACAAGTAATGCATATCCTTTGATGGTATACGATAAAATGTACTTAATTGATTCTTTATTGTTTTACTTAACTCACGGGATGGCTTTTCTGAGGATAGCGTAATACGAAACAGCTTTCGTTCCAATAACATTCTGCTTAGAGATGAAAGTATAAAATCAGAATGATTAATCCATATTTTTACTGCACCCCATATATCATAATCATCCAGACATTGAAAAGTTTGTAAGTACACAGGATCATTCAGAAAACTTTCCATACGTACTGATTCTTTCAGAAATAAAGAAAGTGGAGGAGATGCAAAAACTTCAACACCTGCATAAGTTAACTCACGGGCTCTGCGTATTACCTGAATTAGCATGGTTTCAGCACTGATTGCCGTTTTGTGCAGATACACCTGCCAGTACATAAGTCGTCGGGCATTGAGAAAGTTTTCAATACTATAAATGCCCTTTTCTTCCACAACCAGGTTATCATTCACGATATCAAGCATTTTTATAATACGCTCCGAACCTATAGTCCCTTCTGATACCCCCGTGAAAAAACTATCTCTGTTCAGATAATCCAAACGGTCTATATCCAACTGCCCGGTAATAAGCTGATTGAAAAAACGCCGGGGGTAGGTGCCATTAAACATCTGTAGTGCTGTATCCAGTGCACCATTGAAGGTTTTATTTAACCTTTGCATGATTAGCAAAGAAAGTGATTCATGTTTGACATCACTTAGAATGCTATACTCTAGTGCATGTGAACACGGTCCATGCCCAACATCGTGTAAAAGAATCCCCAGTAACGCAGATTCCCATTCATGATCAGTAATCTCATGTCCTTTAGAGCATAGCGATTTTAAGGTTGATTCCATTAAATGCATTGCTCCTAATGCATGATGGAACCGGGTATGATGTGCACCCAGATATACATAATCAGCTAAGCCCATTTGCCGGATACGGCGTAACCGTTGAAAGACAGGCTGTTCGATGATATCAAAAATTAAATCACTATGTATACTGATGAACCCATAGACAGGGTCATTAAAAATTTTCCTTTTATTCAACTTTCTAACAGATTAAAAATATATACAGCCAGTTAAAAGGATTTCTTCCCGGAATGTGATCTGAAAACTAAATCCTAGGATTTACGTTACAGATTAGAATGTAACTGGCATGAAAATGGCTAAAAGCTTAGTAGTAAATTCAATTCAGACTGTCAATGAGTCTATACAATCAAAAAATCCAATAAGCCGTCTCTCTATTATTTGCTAAAATAGCTGATACTATGCATGGAAACGACATGAGAAATATCTGATTATCTATAGATAATATTTATTTAATCTATTCTAACCGCACAATTGTTTTGATAAATTTTTAATTTATTTACATTGCTTCTAAATATAATCTACTGACAGCCAGTAGTGAATTACTTTTTTAATTTTTAAACGAATTTTCGAAATGCAAAGATATTCTATTTTATGGGCTGATGATGAAATTGACCTGCTCAAACCACATATTTTATTTCTGGAAAATAAAGGATACGATGTTACCCCTGTAAATAGTGGGTCGGATGCGCTGGATAAATGCCAGGAACAGAACTATGACATTGTTTTTCTGGATGAAAATATGCCTGGAATGACCGGACTTGAAACATTAACCCAGATTAAGACCACCAAGCCTAACCTTCCGGTTGTGATGATTACCAAGAGTGAAGAAGAGCATATTATGGAGGAGGCCATAGGATCAAAGATTGCTGATTACCTGATAAAGCCATTAAATCCCAATCAGATACTGTTGTCTGTGAAAAAGATTCTGGATAATAAACGTCTGGTAAGTGAAAAAACGAATCAGGGTTATCTGCAGGATTTTCGTAATATTTCTATGGCCTACATGGATCGTATTGATCACAACGAATGGGTTGATATTTATAAAAAGCTTATTTATTGGGAGTTGGAGATGGATAGCTCTGAAAATAAGAGCATGGGAGAGGTGCTTGATAATCAAAAGAGTGAGGCTAACACCAACTTCGTGAAATTTATCATGGATAGTTATGAAGACTGGTTGAATGATCCCAAGGTTGAAAAACCACTAATGTCACATCAGTTAATGAAAAAAAAGGTATTTCCATTATTAGGGGATGAACCTGTCTTCTTTTTTCTGATTGATAATCTACGATATGATCAATGGAAAGTTATTGAGCCTATTCTTGCGGAATATTTTAATGTGGAAGAAGAAAGTACCTATTATTCCATATTGCCTACTACTACTGCCTTTGCCCGTAATTCTATCTTTTCAGGAATGTTGCCTTCTGATATGGAGAAATACCATTCAGATCTATGGGTAAATGATGACGATGATGAAGGGAAAAATAACCATGAAGAAGAATTTCTGAAGCGTCAGTTACAGAAAAATCGTATTGAGGGCAAGATGAGTTACCATAAGATTATCAATGTTTCTCAAGGTAAAACATTGGATGAGAATTTGCATAATCTGATGACCAATCAATTAAATGTGATTGTATATAACTTCGTGGATATGCTTTCTCATGCTCGCACCGATATGGCTATGGTGCGTGAACTAGCTCCTGACGAATCCGCCTATCGGTCAATTACCCGATCATGGTTGCTACACTCGCCACTTATTGAAATGTTCAGAAAATTAGCAGAACGAAAAGTGAAGGTGATAGTAACTACAGATCATGGTACTGTTCGCGTAAAACGTCCTTTTAAGATTGTGGGAGACCGTAATGTAAATACTAACTTGCGTTACAAACAGGGCAAAAATCTAGGATTTGATGATAAAGATGTATTCGTTGTACGCAAGCCAGAGCGTTTCTTCCTGCCTAAGATTAATGTTTCGACAGCGTATGTATTCGCAGTAGAAGACTATTTCTTTGCTTATCCTAACAATTATAATTACTACGTTAACTATTATAAAGATACATTTCAGCATGGAGGGGTTTCACTGGAAGAGATGATTATTCCCTACATTCAGCTATCTCCTAAGCAATGATAAAATCTTTTATAAAAAGTCCCTGTATGATCATTATACAGGGATTTTTTATAAAATACTATTTAGGATGATTGCTTTTCCATTGTAAGATGTTTCTTCTGTCTGTTTGTCATTCCCATGAAGATGCCTGCTCCAAGCAATACCAGAAGGATTCCTCCAGTAATCCAGAGCCAGCGATAGGAGGTATATACAGGAACGTCATCACCCACTAATACCATGTTAGCCCAATAATAAGGATTACGTCTGGAGGAAGGTGCTTCCTGGAGATAGTCTTGTTTGGCTTTATTGAGCGCTTCATCTTTAGTATATCCTTTTTTCAGATATTCATACATACGTGTGGCGATTTGGGCTGTGGCTCTGTCATCGGCTCGCCAGAGTGTCATGGCAATATTGGGGCAACCTGCATACGCAAATGCCCTGGCAAGGCTCATTACTCCTTCGCCCCGTACTAATTTGCCTCCTCCTGTTTCACAGGCACTTAGAACTACAAGCTTTACATTATCCAGTTGAAGATTATAGAGTTCAGATGTATATAACCGATAACCTGATAGAGAATCAGCATCTTTAGGGTAGAAGGTAATATACGAATTAAGTGGTTCCTTGCTATCTGCAGTGGCGTGAGTGGCAAGATGTATAATACCTGATTGAGATACTAATTTCAGAAATACCTCTTTAGTCGCAGCAGATTCCAGGAAAATATGACCGCCAATTGTCTCTACTTCAGCCTTCGAAGCTGGTAATGGTGAGATTTGTATACTGCGAAAGCTATTGCCTGAACTACCCGCAAAAGGGGCCATTGCCAATACCTCATCTGTATTCTGAACGTTTTGTTTCTGGGTAGTAAATTCCAATAGTGTTCCGGAATAAGCATACCGAACGATATAGTCATCCAGCAAATAATGTAGGCTGTTGGGATCTTTTACAAGTGATTCGAATGGTAAATAGCTCAATTCTCCATCTGGTACAATGATTAGTTTCTGATG
The DNA here is from genome assembly GCF_030068605.1 of Xanthocytophaga agilis. Lineage (NCBI taxonomy): Bacteria > Pseudomonadati > Bacteroidota > Cytophagia > Cytophagales > Rhodocytophagaceae > Xanthocytophaga > Xanthocytophaga agilis. The sequence goes on along the minus strand of NZ_JASJOU010000016.1, from coordinate 214,551 downwards.
GTTCTTTATAATAGGGTCCAAAGGTGTTACTAAGTTCTGGTACAATATATTAGCCCAGATAGGTTGGATAGGAGATGGGTGATGATCAAATAAAGAGAGTGTATATTTGGTCAATGCATCTTTAAACACATGAGTTATGGGAAGTTGAAAGACTTGAAACTCTTCCTTAGTAACTACAAATGCATAAAGAGCCTTGCTTCCGAAGAAATATTCGATAAATGCAGTATTCGAATTTAGTATTTTTTTCTGTAGCTGAATCAGACTTACAGGTTGATTATTGTATTTTAACTGGTAATATTTCTCATTGGCATCTAGTTTCTTTATCATTTGTGCCAGACTGATTTCATTGTCCCGAATCTGATCTTTTAGAGTAACTATCTGTGCGGAATCTTTAGTCTCAATACTGGCAATGGTTAATTTTGTAATTCTGCGACGTAATTCTTTCTCTTCCTGAAGTAAGCCCGATGGTACACCTTTCTGTTGACTGATTTGTAAGCCTCTCAGTGTTTCTGCCAGCACAGCAGCTTTGCTCTTTTCTGAGATTGAAAAGGCTAACTCAGTATAACTGATCTTTTTTGTTTGCTTATATAAGGCAAATGCTACAGAGACTGCTTCTTCATAAATAGGGAAAACCTGCTGAACAAAAAATAACTTGGCTTCGTCTGTATCATAGCTGAGCCGAAGCTGTTCTGCAAGTCTGATAGCTAGTTGATATGTTTTAAAAGCAGATTCCAAATCTGTAAGCTTTCTGGTCTGTTGAGCATATTGCCCAAGTGCCAATGCCTTGGCATGTAATGCTTTGTAAAAATCTAATCGGGAAATTACATTGATCAGATCATCTGGATTTTTGGAGATATCTCTACTTTCAAAGGATAGATGCAGTAACACTAATGCCTGTTGTATAGTATTTAGGGCTTCTTTATAGCGCTTTTGTGCTGTATAAATATGACCAATGCCAAGATAAGAGGTTGCTAATTTTGTGTTTTTATTTCCAATAAGTTTTTGATTTAACTGTATGGACTGATTATAATAATTTAATGCCTGTACATAGTCACTTTGTTGGACATAAAGATTCCCCAAGTGATTCCAGACTACAATTCTGTTTTCAGGATTATCTGTACCTGCTGACTTCTGAAGAAAAAAGGAGGCACTATCCGGCTTATTTAATTTTAGATAGGTTTCTCCCATTTTTCGATAAACAATTTCTGGAACATATTTATAGCTGAGCGCTTGCTGATAGGCTTGTAATGCACGAGTGTACTGGCCCAGATTATTGGCAGCAGAAGCTATATTAAGCTGATTTCTGCATAAAATAGAAGGATGGATTTTTTTCTGTTGTGATGAGGCTATAAATGCTTTCTCAAAGTGTGTTAAACTCTGTCGGTAATTTCCATCTGCGTAATAGATTGCTCCTAATACATTGTAGAGGCGTTCTATATTATGCTCTCTCTGATCGTTGCTAATATATGCTTTTGCCTGGTTACAATAAATCAAGGCAGAATCGTATCGTTCTGTCTTATAGAAAGTTTCGCCTAATAAGATAGCGGCTGTGAAAAAAACAGGTGTTAAGGACGAATCTGGCCTGGCTTTCTGACTGAGAGTTAAAGCAGCTTTATACTGGATAATAGCTGCCTTAACATCTCCTTTGATTTCCGCCAGAGAGCCCATCTTTACAAGTAAGTCTGCATAGTTGGCATTTACAATTTTCAATGATTCGTAAAGCTGTTTTGCTTGAATATATTTTGCTAATGCTGCTTGATCTGATTCTTTTTCGAATAAGATATTGGCTTCTTTATATAGTTGTTCTGCCTTCCTATAATCCGGACTTTGTGAGTAGACACGTACAGATAATAAAAGTAGGAGAACAAAAATACTATTTCTCATCTTCTTGACAGTCTATATAAAAAGGAATTTTACTTAGAAAAATTACTTCTCAGTAACTATAATGCCAGGCGGACGATGGTTTTTTGCCCCATTAATCCTGCCTCCCCGGGTTTGTTCCTGTTGCTCCTTGATTTCTGCTAATAGTGCCTCTGGTATGCTTGATTCTGCATTATAGTATATAAAGTTGAGGGTTACCTGATTTTGAATCCCTCCACTATCATCATTAAGCGAAAAAGGAATGATAACCTGTACTTCTGAGCCATCTCTGATAGTGCCAGACTGACTAAATAATCTATTAAGATTTACACCTTTCAAATCAATACTACCATCTGCCGCTGTAACCTCTGGCAATACAGTTACTCCCTGGACGTTTCTGCCTCCCTGAAAATTACCACTGGGCAGTCGAATATCAGAATTAGCATTGTAGACAGGATTAACAACAAGGCTATTAGCTGTACTCCGATTGTATACACCAGCTGTATACCGTACACCACTAATGGTGATAAATGTTTCACAGATTTGATTATTATCCAGAGATACATATTTAACAAGGTACTTCTGTCCGGTTGCACTATTATTGATATCTATGTAGCCTGTATTCTGATCAATGGATAAACCATCTGGATCTGCTGCAAATACTCCCCGTGCATTTGGATCAACAGAAGGAATTGCAGGGGTGTTTGCTGATGACAGATAAAGAACATCTCCCTTATCGTAGGAGAGCTTACATTTGTTTACAATTAATTTATCCTTGCACCCTCCAGATAACAGCCAGAGCACACAAAGAGTAATACCTAATTTTATTGTTTTCATTTTAGATTGTAAGTGGTTTTGAGGTATAAATTATAACATCTTTAGGAAGCGGTTGTATTGTTAGTTCGTAAATAATAGCTTGGTAAACATTCGCTTATGCTGAGAAAACGTAGTAACAAGTATCTCTGTTGATCTGTATTGCCTATACAGACCGGTTGTGAGAGGATGGTTCTGGTACCTTTATACTACTACAAAAACAACAATCCGTCTGTAGTGCCGTTTGTCCTGAAATGCGTTGACTTTGCCAGGAAAACTATTGACCTTGTGTCACAGGTAAATTTTCTATGAGGTAGATATGGTCTGAATTTTTACAAATGAAGAGGCTATATCTACTATTTTTCAAAATATTCTTGGTTATTAGTAATTTAGCCACATGCGTATTTATATACAACTCATGTTTGAAAGCTTCCGTTTTGCGTGGGAAGCACTACGATCCAACTTATTACGGACTATTCTTTCTTTGCTGGGAGTTACAGTAGGGATTTTTGCGATCATTGCTGTATTCGTATTGGTTGATTCTATGGAGAAAAACGTAAAAGACAATCTGGCCTTCCTGGGTGATCGGACTATGTATGTGCAGAAGTGGCCATTTGGTTTTGGTGGCCCTTATCCCTGGTGGAAATATGTAAATCGTCCTTCTGTGAATTATGCAGAGTATGAGTTTCTATCCAAGCGTGTGACTATGGCTGAGGCTGTTGCTATCTTCGATCAGCAAGGAGGCATTACCATGAAAAACGGAAGTAGTAGTATTGGTAATATAACGGTGCTGGGGGTTACCGAGAGTTATCAGACAATTGTAGAGATTCCTTTGGGTGATGGTCGTTTTTTTAATGAACTTGAATCAACAGCGGCCCGTCAGGTTGCCATCATTGGGGCAGATATTGTAGATGCATTATTTCCTGGAATAGATCCTATTGGCAAAACGTTTAAGATGGATGGACTAAACTTTGTAGTCATTGGTACAATGAAAAAACAAGGTGAGTCCTTACTGGGCGGTCCTGATTTTGATGTAGCTTGTTTTGTTCCGTATGGTACATTTGATAAACTATATCATACCAAAAACTCAGATCCTGCTATCTGCATACGTGGACTGGAAACAGATAAAGGAATGGAAGAGTTGGAAGCAGAAGTTACTGGATTGATGCGTACACGTCGAAGCCTGAAACCTATAGAAGAGGATTCTTTTTCAATTAATCGTACGGAACAGGTGGTTGCAGCTGTAGAAGGTATCTTTGGTGCATTGTATACAGGGGGGGCTGTTATCAGTTTCTTTTCTCTTTTGGTTGGAGGCTTTGGTATTGCCAATATTATGTTTGTATCTGTTCGGGAGAGAACCAATATTATCGGTATTCAGAAATCACTTGGGGCTAAAAATGCCTTTATTCTGTACCAATTTCTGTTTGAGGCGGTTTTTCTAAGTGTTCTGGGTGGATTAGCGGGATTGTTTCTGGTATTCTTGCTAACCTTTATTCCTTTTGGAAGCCTAGAGTTGGTGATGCGTGCCAATAATATAATTCTGGGTATTAGTGTCTCTGCAGTTATTGGGACACTGGCTGGGATTATTCCCGCTGCTATTGCTGCACGTATGGACCCGGTAATTGCTATTCGTTCCAAATAAGATATATCACAGAACATTGCTGAAGCCATCTTTATAAGATGGCTTTTTTAGTATAAAACATTATGGTCTATAATCGAAATAGTGATACTTATGAAGTATGATCACAATTTCGATTATTCTGAAAGTTGATTGGTATGTTGATATTCTTAGAAAGAAATCAAAATACTACTTATCTTTTACTCAAAGCTTCCGATCAGTTTGATTTCATACAAGCAGGAAATGATTGGAACTCCAATTATTGTATATAGAATTGCTTTTTTGTATTCTTGGAAAGTTTAACTGAAACTATTTATTCTGTCTATGAATGTATTCAAAGTGTTTGGAATCGGTATCGTACTAATTGGGGTCATCTTGCTGGCTTACTTTCTTTTTGGAAGCAATAGCGATGGTACACGAGCTGGTACGATTGTAAAGCTTAGCCACAAAGGTGTTGTTTTTAAAACAATGGAAGGTCAACTAAATCTGGGTGGACTTACCTATGATAGTGGTAGCCCTGCTTCTTCCTTATGGGACTTTTCTGTTGATGAAGATGATAAAGAAGTGATAGACGCACTAAAAGAAGCTAATCTGAATGGGCATCGGGTAATGCTTTATTACAAAGAGAAGTTTTATAAACTACCGTGGAGAGGGGAGACCAAGTATTTTGTGTATAAGGTAGAAAAAGCTAAAAACTAAAATTTCCTATCCGGATATAGTAGTTCCGGATAGGAAAAGCATTCTACTTTTTCTTGCGAATCTGATAATTAGAGCTGCGGGAGGCTTTCTGATTGTATTTGAGTTCTTCAGAAGACATTGTTTTGGCATTCTCAATCTGCTTCTCGTATTCCATTACTGTATTATATTGGCGTGACAGATCAGCATTTGCAGGAAGGTTTTTCATTTGTACTTCCATCTCTGATTTGAGGGTAATAATCATCTTTTTGGCTCCTTCAAAATTACCATGATCTACTTCCAGCATGGCATTTTCCAATCGTTCATTCGTCTCAAATAAAACAATATTCTGTAATACATCTTTGTCAAACGAACGATCAAACAATGCCTTATCTGTAGTCACCTTTAACTTGGTATTTTCTGATGTATTGACACGTTGAAACGTAATGACATCATCATAGGTCAACATAGAAGCAAATGTAGCGTCTTCTGTGAGTGGTTCCGTTACTGTAAACTTAATCAGGATAGCTTTCTGCTCTTCTGAAAATACATCTTTCAGATCAAAAACAAGTTCATCACCTTTTACCTGTCCCTGATAACCAAACATCTTGTTGACTGACAGGTTCTTGCTCGGAAATTTGATTCGTAATAAGGTATTCTGAGCTATCACTGACAATAACCCTTGCAATTCTTTGGCGAAAATGGAAGGTATTTTATCCGGAGAGTCAATAAAATAATAATTTCCACTACCATATTCAGCCAGATTAGTCATAAGAAGTTCATTAAAATCAGCTCCTACACCAAAGGCGGATAGTGTCATATTGTCTTCATTGTTTTTCTGCCGGGCCAGTTGTTGTAATACTTTTTCGTCTGTAATGCCTTGATTGGCTAGTCCATCTGACAGTAATAATACCCTGTTTACATAGTTTCTTTGTTGAGTTTTATGTACTTGAGCATAACCTTCCAGCATACCACCACTCAGATTGGTAGAACCTCGGTCATGTACATTGTCAATCAGTTTTTTCAGTGCTGTTTTATCTTTTACCGGGGCAGAAGCCGTTAATATATCTACCTGGTCATCATAAACGACAATAGATAAATTATCACTTGGCTCCAGATTATCAACTACAAACTTACAGGCTTCACGTGCGTATTTAATCTTATCTCCATTCATCGAACCACTTCTGTCCAGTACCAGAGATAGGTTGAGTGGAGTTCGGTCACTTTTTTTCTGTGCTTTGGATGCTTTCAGGTCTACATACAAATAAAGTTCTTTGCGTTCTTTTACATAATACAAATTGTCGGCTACTATTTTCCATTGCAATACATTATCTACAGCCATAGATTCTGGTTTTTTAGGTGGAGGTGTTGACTTTTGATAAAAAGAACTGGCAATAAAACCAGCTCCTACAAGGGACAATAAAGAGACTGGAAGTCTGAACTTATAAAAAAGTCTAGACAGTACCTGATCAAGGTGTACCATATGATAGATAGATTGTTTATTCATTAATGGAAAAAACAGGTAATGGTAAACCGGATTTTGTAAGATTAGTTAGTAAGGCATTAACAAGCTTATGGGTGCTTGTTGAAAACGAAAAATCCCTGAATAAGTATACTAAAAACTCATTCAGGGACTTGGCAAATATCTATTTTGAAAATCAGATTGGTACATTTACATGGCGTTCAGCATGATAGCTGGAACGTACCAGCGGGCCTGATTCTACATACTTTAATCCACGCTTCAAACCTTCTTCTTTGTAATGAGCAAATTGTTCAGGACGAATGAATTCAATTACTTCATGGTGCATTTTTGTTGGTTGGAGATATTGACCCAATGTCAGAATATCCAAACCATGTGCAGCCAAGTCATCCATTGCTTTGTATATTTCATCTGGAGTTTCTCCAAATCCTAACATAATACCCGACTTGGTACGTTTGCCTTGCTCTTTGGTACGTTTGATCTGTTCCAGACTCCGACTGTATTTGGCCTGAGGGCGCACATTACGGTATAAACGCTCTACTGTCTCCATATTATGAGATACAACCTCTTGTCCACCTTCAATCATACGATATAGAGCCTCCCAGTTTCCTTTTACATCAGGAATCAATGTCTCTATAGTAGTTTCAGGAGAAAGTTCTTTCACCTGAATCACTGTCTGATACCATATCTCTGCACCACGATCTTTCAGCTCATCTCTGTTTACTGAAGTGATAACAGCATGTTTCACTCCCATTAACTTGATAGCTTCCGCAACACGGCGTGGTTCATCAATGTCATATTCGTTAGGGCGTCCAGTTGCAACAGCACAAAACGAACAGCTTCGCGTACAGACATTACCCAGAATCATAAAGGTAGCCGTACCTGCACCCCAGCATTCACCCATATTGGGACAGTTTCCACTCTGGCAGATCGTATGCAGTTTGTGATCATCTACCAGCTGACGTACTTTGCGATAGCTTTCCCCAACAGGTAGTTTTACCCGAAGCCAATCAGGTTTACGTGTTTTCTCAGAAGAAATCACTGGTAACTCAATCATATTAGATATAAAATTGGATCTTGAGTAAATATTTATTAGAAAAGGATTCGTACCACAAAATAGTTCAACCTGGCACTATGCTGATCGAAAACGACTATTCTGAATACTGTATCCAAATGCAAAGTAAATAGATTTATCGCTTACTTTTGAAGAAAATATTAAGGTACATAGAGGTAAACACACTGCGGTTCTCTGCTAAAGGAACAATGATAACTTTTTTTGTATATGCTTCTACTAAAGCACCTACTTCAAAGCCTGTAGCACTTGACCTGAAGCCGCCAATTTCAAAACTAAGTCCGGCTTTTGCGTGGATGCCCATGGCTATCTTAGTGCCAGTCAGACGGGTAAATGCTGCTGAACCCAATATATTTTGTTGACTATGTCTAATATTACCTGGGTCAAACTGTTCAATTGTTACATTCCCAAATCCATCATCAAGAGCAATGAAGTACGGCTTTACAATACCAAACGATGGGCCGATAGCTCCAATGGCACTGATTCGAACGCCCTCTTCAGGGGCTTTTCGAAAAAGAAGCAATTCGCGGCCATATTGTGGTCTTAGAGCAAAAAGATAGTTGCTCTTACCATAAATATAGGTATTTCCATTGGTTGCACTTTGGGAACGAATCTCCTTTGGATGTTTAACATTAACAATCTCCAAGCCAAAGGTTTGCTTCATTTTACTGTCAATAACAGTAGAATAACGTAAGACTAGTCCTCCAATTAAGCCTCCATTGGTATTGAAGTTGATTCCATATAAAAATTCTGTCTGATATTCTTCATCTTCATCACTTTCCTGAGCCCAGCTTATAGTAGGAACCAAACAGAGTAAAAAAATGCAGTATATAATTCTTTTCACCACTTCAGAAGTTTTTTTGAATTAAAAGTAGTCAATTTTACAGGCAACGCAAAAATATAGATTCAGTTTTAGTTATATGTATAGTAACGACCTATTGAAGGTAAAAAATATATTATTGTCAAAAGAAGTTAACAACGAATAAAAAAGAAATAATGATACCTTTGCAAGGTAGTATTTTACTATTTATTCAGTTTTTACATTTATCAAGCTAAATACGAATATGCCAACTGTTTCGACGGAATATCTGGGTCATTTACGTACACAGGCCAAACATGTCGCTTCCGGAAATACAATTATCACAGATGCTCCCCTAGACAATCATGGAAGAGGAGAGGCGTTTTCTCCAACTGATCTGACTTCTGCTTCTTTAGGAAGCTGTATGATGACTATTATGGGTATTGTAGCAGAACGGGAAAATCTTGATTTGGCAGGTACTACTTTTGAAGTGACTAAGACGATGGCTGCTGACCCTCGCCGTATTTCTAAAATTGAGGTAAACTTTACAATAAAAAGCAATGTAGAGTTATCTGAAGCACAAAAGCAAAAGCTACAAAATGCTGCTCGTACATGTCCTGTTGCATTGAGCCTGCATCCGGATATTGAACAATTGGTGACATTTGAGTTTTAAACCAAACTGTTAGTAAATAGAAAAGCCCCTGCTCAATAGGGGCTTTTCTATTAATTATGTAAATTCTCAAGTTGCTTCTTTACATCTGCATACGCTATATCCCAGTGAGAGGCATTGTATACACATTCACCTTTTTGAATTACTAATATTTGTGGGGACTGATGTGCCACATCAAATGTATGTGCAATTCGTGTAGATAAAGTTCTGAATGAAATCAAATCCAGGTAATACGCCTTCACACTTTGCATTTCTCCTTCATTCCAATTGCGTTCCAGACGTCCCAATGCTGTTGCGCTGATGGAACAGCGGGTACTATGTTTGAATATAACAACAGGTTGCTGATGTGATGCCTGTTCAATCTCCTGTAATTGTTTCTCTTCTGTTAGCTGAATCCAGTTCATATAAATAATGCCCAATGAATATATAATACAATTTTTGTAATCTGGTTATAGGCAAAACCCATAATTTGCAAAATTGATTCCATTTAAATCAACACATCATAGTGGTCATTTGTGTTATAATTAATCTATAAGTCTCTTTAAAATACAAAAGCACAGAGCGATCTGTGCTTTTGTATTTTATTATCTATCTTGGTTTATCCCAAATTTCAGATTCCCGGCTATCATATCTTGGTTTTTCATCTTTCTTGCGCATATAGGATGGCACATACTTCTTTTTACCCATACGCTTGAGGATTTTCTTCCGATATTTCTCTTTTTTCTCAAACGAGCTGTTTTTATATCCACCGCGATATTTCAGATTTGGATAAGTACCTTTCGGACGTTTACGTACTACAATATCACCTTTGTAAGAAGATAATTCTTTCGATTTCTTCTTATACATTTTCTTACGATATTCTATACGTAATGTATGTCCACCACGATAAGATGAGAAGTCTTCAGCCCGCTTCTTATACATCTTCTTGCGATAGGGCATTGCTAATGTGCGGTTCTCTCCTCTGAAATCATTGAAATCTTCAGCCCGCTTCTTATACATCTTCTCGCGATAAGGCTTTGCCAGTGTTCGATTTTCACCCCTGAAACCACTAAACTCAGCATCGCGCTTTTTCATCATCTTTTCCCGATAGGCAGGCCCAGGCACAAGCACTCCTTTTGATTTCGAGTTTGCTTTGACTGAACGTTTGTACATAGCCATCCCCATTGGATTATTACTTCTCAGAGGACGCTCTACGGGTTGTTTATTCAAATTGAGACTTCTTGGATTATTGACATCTGTTGCATCCTGAGGACGACGTACAGGCACCAGCATCGCTTTCTTATCTGAATTGCGTTGTACACTCTGGCGGAACAACCGTTTTCCCATAGCATTATTGCTGGGAGCAGGTTGTGAGGCACGAGTTACCTTCTCGCCCTTTTTTCCAGAATATTCTTTTTGTTTGCTGCGAGTTTCTGCTTTAGTTGGTACACGAACCAATTGAGCTTGTACTTCAATAGTAAAGAAAGCTATATATATAATAATTCCGAAACCCATCTTGAGGTTTCGGTTCATGGTAGAATGCCAATATCTTTTTGCGAAAAAATGCTTCATGGACAAATTATCTTGAGGCCATATGCTGGCAATAATATACTAGGAACCTTTCTTGCGGGGATCAGTTCGTTTTACTTTATTTCGTTGCATTGGCTTTTTGGAAATGATGCCATTTTTATCCCGTTTTACACGTACCATCGGGAATTCAGAAGTGGTTTCAGGGTCTCCGGAACCTGCAGACATACTGGCATCATTACCTCCACCTCCGTCTGCTGGTTTGGTGGCATTAGTCTCAATCTTCCAATCTGTTTTGTCTGCACCTCCGGAAACAGCAGCTCCGGAACCACCTCCGTCAGAGCCTTCCCAATAAACAGGACAATAGCTTTTGCGAGAGCAGGAGGATAGCAGGGTGGCCAGCAAAACCATGCTCCATACTATTTTTTGTAGTTGTAAAACCTTCATATAGTATTTAATAGTTTGACAATCAAAAGGATGAAAATAAGTATTTTATTTGATTGTATAACGTTGTTTTCAGTAAGATATTGATTAAACGATAGTTTTATCTACATCTGATTGACTCTCTGAAACACAGGATAACGTAATGTTATGCTTATACCAAGTATTTAGCGTATCTTCTTTCATTTGTGAAGAGATTCTATTCTGTCACATTTGCTCAGACAAAAACCGAACCAGTTTTAACGCATAGACGCTATTTTACTCATTGCAAGGTAATTGAAAATACCAGGTTTTTTTTCGTATTTTCTTTGATTCCTTTTTCGGGTAAGAAATACGGATGAAATGCAAACCTGACCCTATGAAAAAAAGCAAAAAAATATTGGGAGGAAAGGTCAAACCCTCTAACTTTCGCGCACCTTATAGATCCTCTTTTATCCTGAATCTACGGTATCACTCTAATCTGTATGCCTCATGGATGTCGAATTTCTCTCCCGTCTGCAATTTGCTTTTACTATAGCTTTTCATTATATCTATCCACCATTAAGTATTGGTTTAGGAGTATGCTTGGTCATTATGGAAGGCCTCTATCTGAAAACAGGGAAACTGATGTATGAACAGATGACTCGTTTTTGGATTAAGATCTTTGCCTTGATTTTTGGTATTGGAGTAGCTACCGGGATTGTGATGGAATTTGAGTTTGGAACAAATTGGGCTACTTATTCTCGATATGTGGGTGATATATTTGGGAGTGCCTTAGCTGCTGAAGGCATATTTGCTTTTGCGCTGGAATCAGGCTTTCTGGGAATTCTGATCTTTGGGTGGAATCGCGTGAGTTCCAGAGTGCATTTCTTTTCTACCATTATGGTTGCATTGGGATCTATGTTTTCTGCTATCTGGATTGTAGTAGCCAACTCATGGCAACAAACCCCGGCAGGGTACCACATTGTAGGAGAGGGATTGAATGCACGTGCTGAAATTACAGATTTCTGGGCTATGGTTTTTAATCCTTCTTCTGTAGACCGACTCTCTCATGTGATCAATGGTTCTTTTTTAGCAGGGTCATTTCTGGTCTTAAGTGTAAGTGCCTTTTATATACTCAATAATCGATATGTCGAACTTTCCAGAGCTTCCTTTAAGATTGGTTTGGCCGTAGCAGGAATAGCTTCTCTGTTGCAACTATTTACCGGACATCGTTCGGCAGATGGTGTGGCAGAGTACCAACCTGCAAAGCTGGCCGCTTTTGAAGGACATTATGATAGTCTGGCTGTGGCAGATATGTATTTGGTAGGTTGGGTGAATCAAAAGACAGAAGAAGTTTCTGGGATCAGCATTCCCAAAGGATTGACTTTTCTGATTCATCAGGATTTTACAACTCCTGTCAAAGGACTTCGTCATTTTAAAGCAGAAAATCGGCCAACAGCAGTGAACTTTGTTTTCCAGACCTATCATATGATGGTCGCCATTGGTATGATTCTGATAGGCTTAACTCTTTTAGCTGCATGGCTTCTCTGGAGAAACAAACTTTTTACGCAACGTTGGTTAATGATTGTCTTTGCGTTCTCTGTTTTACTGCCTCAAATTGGGAATCAGGTAGGATGGTATTCTGCAGAGGTTGGGCGACAACCTTGGGTTGTATATGGTCTGTTGCGTACTTCAGATGCACTATCCAAAGCTGTAACTGCCAATCAGGTTATATTTTCCCTACTATTGTTTACTGTAGTATATGTTCTGCTCTTTATCTTATTTATTTATCTGTTGAATAAAAAGATACAACACGGACCTTATGATGAAGAGGCACAGGAAGATATTCCGGATGCAAGCAAACGTGACAATCCATTGATGGCACATTAGTAATATCATCTGATCTTAGATTTTTTAACCGGATAAATATGGAAACAATTTTAGGACTTGATCTGCCAACCTGGTGGTTTTTGGTTGTAGGTGGACTTTTTAGTGGATATGCTATTCTGGATGGTTTTGATTTAGGTGCAGGCGCATTACATTTATTCTTTAACAAAGAAGAGAGCCGACGGATTGTCTTAAATGCAGTCGGGCCTGTTTGGGATGGTAATGAAGTTTGGATTGTAATAGGAGGTGGAGCCTTGTTTGCTGGCTTTCCTTTGGTATATGCTTCTGTATTTTCTGCCTTTTATATACCCTTCATGTTGTTTCTGGTGATGCTGATTTTTCGGGCCATATCCATTGAGTTCAGAAGTAAAGAACCTATGCGTTGGTGGCGACAGCTTTGGGATATTAACTATTGTATATCCAGTATTATGATAGCCTTCCTATTGGGACTCGTATTAGGAAATGTAATCCAGGGTATTCCAATTGACCAGAATGGGGATTTTACAGGCAACTGGTTGTCTTTTGTAAACCCCTATGCATGTATAGTAGCTGTAACAACAGTTGCCTTGTTTATGATGCATGGCGCTATTTACCTTACAATGAAGACCGAAAATCGCTTGTATGCTAAACTGACAGTTCTGGTTAAGAATACGACCATCTTTTTTGTAATCTGTTATGCAGTAACTACAGTAGCCACTTTATTATATGCTACTCATCTCTCTGAAGATTTCAAACAACATCCTCAATTGTTTAGTATTCCGCTTGTTGCTATTATTTCGGTGGCAAACATCACTCGTCAGATTACGAAGCGAAAATATCGTTTTGCTTTTATCTCATCATCTGTTACAGTGAGTCTGTTGTTGATACTGATTGCTATTGGATTATACCCCAATATTGTGATTTCTACAGTATCGCCAGCTTATAATCTGACTGTATATAAAGCTGCCTCTTCTGCAAAATCTCTGAAAATTATGTTACTATTTGCAGTTATTGGTGTACCATTGGTTGCAACCTATACCACATTTGTTTTCTGGACATTCAGAGGTAAGGTAAAGCTGGATGAGCATAGTTATTAGTTAACAGTTTCTAATTGCAAAATTCTTTGCCAGAGTTTGACAGGTGAAATAGCACAGATACCCGAAAACTGTGCATCCCCTGCTTCAATCAGAATCCATTCACCCGACTCTTTTTGCCCTATATCTATTGCAATATAGGGCACATGTATTCGTAGAGAAGCTTGTTTCGCCATATCAAGTATAATCGTCTCTTCGGCTTTGGAAACTGCACGTAATGGATCGTCGTTGTCCCAATAATAGCTATAGTCTATCACTTGGTTATTTAGAAGAAATACCCGGTATTCTCTGCCTTTGGGAAAGTCAGTACTTGTTTTCTCAGCATGTCTTAGTTGCATTACTTCCCGGATAATGACTTTTCCTAGTGAGCGGGATGCACTTTTATATAAGTTGGAAACTATATTCTCCAGAGCGGATTCCTCATAAGCTACACATGATTTCCATCCCCATTTTTTAAACGATTGGATAGTACCTTTGATAAATACCGGATAACCTAGCTGCTGCGCTGCTATCTTTGCTTCTGACACAGATGTAGCAACCAGACTCTTACAGGTCATATGTTCTATATACGGATAATATCTGTCAAACTCTTCTGCCCGCTGAAATTCTTCCGGTGAATTAATCAATCGGATATTTTTTTTGAGAAGTTCCTGGTATACATTCCTGTAATGTTCAGGGTCAGGAACATATCCTATCCAGAATGCTATTTCCTCTTTTACCCTCTCTGATATATGTGAGAATGCATCTTCTATAGAAATATTGTCAAAGCTTTGCGGGATGTAATAGATCTGTATACCAATTAGCTCAGCTGTTTGGGTAACTTTACGTATATCATTGGCACTGGCAGACGGCGATAATTGTGGTGATGATTCAGAAATAATAATCATACAAATTGGAAAAGAAATTTTGGTATATAGATTACTGGAAGTTCTACCAGAATGATCTTGTAAGGCTTTGATAGTAAGTTGTATTTTGCAAAATAGTGTATATGATCTGTATGGAATAGAAAAAAGTAATAATTACGTTTTCTATATTACTTTGGTATATGTAGAAAGATGGATTGTCTTTTGAAATATAAAAGCTGTAGTAAAAAAAATATATGAACAATGCTTCTCAAAATTCCACATTTTAATTTTCCTTTGAAAAGGCAAATTACTGCAAATCATATTCTTGTTTTATTATTCAATAGTTAATTTTTATGCAAAAGAACTGCATTTCTCTGTGTCTGACACAACTACTTTTATTGGTAGTGCCTTTAGTGGTTCAGGCCCAGAATGCTCCTAAAGGTGTAACAACATTGGCCGTTACACCTCAACCCAGACAACTTGCTTATCAGCAGCTTGAAACTATTGCCTTCATTCACTATACAGTCAATGCTTTTACAGATAAAGAATGGGGAGATGGAACAGAAAGCCCAAAGATCTTTAACCCAGATGAACTGGATGTAAAACAATGGGTAAAGGCTTGTAAAGATGGGGGGTTGAAACAAATTATTTTGACTGCAAAGCATCACGATGGATTTTGCTTATGGCCAAGCAAGTATACTGAACACTCTATCAAAAATAGTCCATACAAAGGAGGAAAAGGTGATATTGTAAAAGAGTTGTCAGAGGCTTGTAGGGAATCCGGAATTAAGTTTGGGATATATCTATCTCCTTGGGATCGTCACGAACCTGCTTATGGAACAAGCACATACAATGAGTATTACAAAAATCAACTACGCGAACTGTTGACGAATTATGGCGAGATTAGTGAAGTATGGATGGATGGGGCTAAAGGTGAAAATGCAAAAAACATGGAGTATGATTTTGAAGGATACAGAGCTATCATTCGCGAACTTCAGCCTAAAGCTGTCATTTTCTCTGATGCAGGTCCTGATGTACGCTGGATAGGTAATGAGAAGGGTTTTGCTGGAGAAACGAACTGGTCGCTACTGGATAAAAGTTCAATAGGGATCGGGCAGGCTAACTCACCCGGATACAAATTTCTGAATACAGGTCAGGCTGATGGCAAAGATTGGTTAGTAGGCGAGTGTGATGTGTCAATTCGTCCAGGTTGGTTTTATCATGCAGCAGAAGATAGTAAGGTAAAATCACTGGAACATCTCTTGGATATCTATTATAAATCAGTAGGAAGAAATGCAGTGTTGCTGCTTAATTTACCTCCGGATCGTCGGGGACTGATCCATGAGAATGACGTGGAGCGGTTAAAAGAATTTAGGACAGTAGTAAATGAGACTTTTAGAACCAATCTGGCTTTGAATAAAAGTGCTAAGGCAGATCATTTCCGTAGCAAAGAGTATCTGGCACAGAATACGACAGATGGAAGCACCAAAACGTTCTGGGCAACAGAAGATGGAGTAAATCAGGCTATGATTACTATTCCATTTGGAAGAGCAACTACTTTTGATCGGATTTCCCTAGCTGAACCTATTGAATTTGGACAAAGAGTGAATACATTTACTGTTGAGGCTTTTGTAGATGGTAAATGGGAGTTCGTGGCAAAAGGAACTACAATCGGATATAAGCGATTGTTGCGTATAAAGCCTGTAACTGCTACACAAGTCAGGATGACAATTGGAACAGCAGGTACTCCCCTGTTAATTTCAGAGATTGGCATATACAAAGCCTCTGCAAAAGATACAGGAGTAGATGAATTTAAATGAGGCGGTTAGATAAATAAATACAAAAAAGCAATAGATTCTGAATCTGTTGCTTTTTTGTTGGTAGTGAAGATTGCAAATAATCTAGATTGTATTCCGAATTTCACATAGTTCAATCCAATGTCCATCCGGATCTACAATAAAGATCTGCCAGTTGCCATCAGGACGTTGTTTTGGACCTGTAAATGTTGCATTTTTTGCTTTTAACTCAGTTTCAACGGCTTTTATATTATCTACCTGTAAGGCAAAATGAGTCCCTCTAGAATGCGAATGTACAGCTTCTGTACGATTGCCAATTAAGTGTATTTCCTGCGTTTGTCCAATTCGAAACCAGGCACCTGGAAAATCAAAAGCTGGACGGGGTAATTGAGGCAATCCCAGGATATCGCGATAAAATGAGATGCTTACCTTTACATCTGCAACATGTACTGCCACATGATTGAGTAACTGTATATTCATACAAAGTCTAATCTGGTATAGTAAGAATAAGGCCTCGAAAATACACGAACCCATTTACAAAGACAAAAAAGGAGAGAGATTAAGCCTGACTTTAATGGGATTCTATAAAAGAAGCACACCTTTGTCAAAAAAAAGATACTATTTTTGCCGCTTCAAGATGTACATTCCAACTTATGCAACTAATCGAAGTTACAACTCCTGCACACCGCAAAGAATTTCTGGAATTGCCTGTTCGTATCTATAAAAACGAACCTAACTGGATTCGGCCATTGGATCAGGACATTGAAAAGGTGTTTGACCCTGCAAAGAATCCGTTTTTTAAACATGGAGAATGTATACGTTGGTTGTTGCAGGATAGTAGCGGTAAAGTAATTGGGCGTGTAGCTGCATTCATTGATCGGGAGTCAACGGTTAAGACGTGGACTCTTCCTGATGGAACAATAAGAAAGGACCAGCCTACCGGGGGAATGGGGTTCTTTGAATGTATCAATGACCAGAAAGCTGCTTTTACATTGTTTGATGCCTGCAAGCAGTGGCTTGAAGCACGAGGTATGGAAGCCATGGATGGTCCTATCAACTTTGGAGAAAGAGATCAGTGGTGGGGACTGCTGGTTGATGGTTTCTTACCTCCAAACTATGGTATGTTTTACCATATGCCCTATTACAAAGAACTCTTTGAAGCGTATGGTTTTCAAGTATTTTTTAATCAATATACCTATTACCGCACAGTAAAGGCTCCCTTACATCCTGCAGTATTTGCTCGTGCAGATCGTGTTCGTAGTAACCCTGATTATACATTTGACCATATTAAAAAGAATAACCTGGAGAAATATACAGAGGATTTTCGGGTTATATTTAATAGATCATGGGGAGAAATTAAAGCAGGTGAGGGTGAGATGAGTTACGAACAAAGCAGATCCATAATGAAACAACTCAAGCCTATTATCGATGAAAAACTGATCTGGTTTGGTTATTATAAAGGAGAGCCTATTGGCTTTTTTGTGATGCTTCCTGAAATGAATCAGATTTTCCGTCATATGAATGGGAAATTTGATTTGCTCGCTAAGATTAAGTTTTTGTGGCACCAGTGGCGTGGTACATCCCGGAAAATGTTTGGGGTGGTTTTTGGTGTTGTCCCTGAGCATCAGGGAAAAGCTGTTGATGCAGCTATTGTAATGGCTGCCAGGGACCTTATTCAGGATCATTACGATCGATACGACGATCTGGAAATGAACTGGATAGGAGATTTTAATCCGCCTATGATGAAAGTGGTTGAATTAATGGGTGGAAAAATCATAAAGGTGCATGCTACTTACCGAAAGCTATTTGATGAATCCAAGCCTTTTGAGCGGCATCCGATTCTCAAAAAAGGACCTGCCAAGACGAATCCGTCTTGAAAATTACAGCTAAGTGTTTACTCCTGACCTCTTTTCAGAATTAATTCCTGGAAAAAAGTGCTACTTTTGAGTCTTTATAGAATATATACCATCTAAACAATTAACTATCAACGAAATGAGCTTAATCGCAGTGGGAACGGTGGCATTTGATGCCCTCGAAACACCTTTTGGAAAAACAGATAAAATCATTGGTGGGTCTGCTACATATATAACATTGGCAGCTTCCTATTTTACAAAAGATGTAAAACTAGTAGCTGTGGTAGGAGATGACTTTGCTACTTCTGATATTACTATGCTTCAGGAGCATGGTATCAGCACAGAAGGTTTGCAGATCAAAGCTGGTGAAAAATCGTTTTTCTGGTCAGGCCGTTACCACAACGATATGAATAGCCGTGATACACTGGTAACTGAGTTGAATGTATTGGCAACATTTGATCCGGTTATTCCTGAGTCTTATCAGGACTGTGAGTTTTTGATGCTGGGCAATCTGACCCCTGCTGTTCAAAAGCAAGTAATTCAGCGTTTGAAACGCCGTCCAAAGTTAATCATGATGGATACGATGAACTTCTGGATGAATACTGCATGGGATGAACTGATGGATGTGATCAATCACGTAGATGTGTTGTCTATTAATGATGAAGAAGCTCGCCAGTTGTCAGGAGAGTATTCATTGCGTAAAGCTGCTTCTAAAATCTTAACATTAGGACCTAAATATCTGATCATTAAAAAAGGTGAGCATGGGGCATACCTGTTTAAAAAAGATCAGGTGTTTTTTGCACCCGCACTTCCTCTGGAAGAAGTATTCGATCCAACAGGAGCTGGTGATACGTTTGCCGGTGGCTTTATTGGGTATCTGGCTAGCACAGGTGATATCTCTTTTGACAACATGAAACGGGGTATTATCTATGCTTCGGCTTTGGCTTCTTTCTGTGTGGAGAAGTTTGGCACAGAGCGGATCGTAAATCTGGATAAGAACGAACTGGATAGCAGAGTACAGGAGTTTGTTGATCTGGTGCAGTTTGAAATCACAATGGCGTAATATTTTTGATGATACACAAGCCCTGTCTGCTACAGACAGGGCTTTTTATTTATATTGGCAGTCATACCAGTTACAAATGAATACACTAGTAGTCAATGATTCTGAAAGAACAATTACTAAAGGAACATAGCAAAGAAAACACACTAGCAATAGCAAAATACATTTCCTATGACTCGCAACGATTTTCTGAGCTGATAGAGCTGTTTTTAAGTGGAGAATATCGCCTGAGTCAGAGAGCTGTATGGCCTGTTTCGTATTGTGTAGAGGAGTACCCGGATTTGATACAACCCTATTTATCCCGGATCATTACGATAGCACAACAAAAAGATATACACCCTGCCGTAACCCGGAATGTATTACGATTGTTGCAGAATATAACTATCCCTGAAGAACTGGAAGGTGAAATTGTTGATTTCTGCTTTGTTATTCTCAAAGATCGGTCTCAACCCAGTGCAATCCGGGCTTTTGCTATTACTGTAGCTGCTAATATCTGCCAACAATACGAAGAACTGCAACAGGAACTTTGTCTACTGGTAGAAGATCACTTGCCGTATGAGAAACCAGCGTTTAAAAGCAGAGCCACCAAATTACTGCGAATGGTGAAAGGACAATAATTCTGATTTATTTTATTAACTTCGCCCCCGCATTTTTAACATTTACTATTCACTTATTAATTTATATTTCTCCATGGGTCTTCAATGTGGGATCGTAGGTCTACCTAATGTTGGAAAATCTACTCTTTTTTCAGCTTTGACCAATATTCAGAATGTGGCAGCCAATTACGAGTTTGCTACCATTGATCCCAATATCGGTATCGTAGATGTACCTGACCAACGGTTACAGATATTAGAAGGTATTGTGAATCCTCAGCGTGTGGTACCTGCTACTATTGAGTTTGTAGATATTGCAGGTCTGGTAAAAGGGGCTAGTAAAGGTGGTGGCCGTGGGAATGCCTTTCTTACCAACATTCGGGAAGTAGATGCAACCGTGCATGTAATCCGTTGCTTTGACGATCCGAATATTGTACGTTCTTCAGGTCCTGTTAACCCTGCTTCTGATAAAGAGGTAATTGAGTTCGAATTGCAGTTAAAGGACCTGGATTCGGTAGAAAAGAAGCTATCGAAAGTAGAACGTGCTGCTAAAGCCGGAGATGCCAAATCAAAATCAGAGCTGGCCGCATTACAACGGTACAAAGCTCACCTAGAACAAGGCAAAAATGCCCGTACCATGGACGCAACAGAAGAAGAGAGAGAATCCGTTGCCGATTTGTTTTTGCTAACATTAAAACCAATGTTATACATTGCCAATGTGGATGAAAACAATCTGCATGAGGACAATGATTATGTGAAGGCCTTACGCGAAGCTGTAAAGCCAGAAGGTGCTCAGGTATTACGTATTTGTGCTGCATTGGAAGCGCAAATTGCTGAGATTACAGATCCAGAAGAAAAAGAGATGTTTCTGAGCGAGTATGGATTACAGGAGTCAGGGTTGGATCAGATGATACGAGCAGGATATGCATTATTGGATCTGATTACCTACTTCACAGCTGGTGTGAAAGAAGTACGTGCCTGGACTATCCGTAAAGGCTGGAAAGCACCACAGGCTGCAGGTGTGATTCACTCGGATTTTGAGAGAGGGTTTATTCGTGCAGAGGTGATTAAGATCGCTGATTATGAAAAATACAAGTCTGAAGCGGCCTGTCGTGAAGCTGGAAAAATATCTGTGGAAGGTAAAGAATATGTGGTAGCAGACGGCGATATCATGCACTTCCGCTTTAATGTCTAAGTAGAATATGGACTGCAAAGGTTGATTATCAGTGTAATATAATTCTGATAAATATTTTTTGACGCAAATGCTTGCTCCGAAAATAGAATTCTCTACCTTTGCAGTCCGTTTCCAAATTTACAAGCCCGAGTGGCGGAACTGGTAGACGCGCACGACTCAAAATCGTGTTCCTTCACGGAGTGCCGGTTCGATTCCGGCCTCGGGTACTCTGACCGTCTTTCGAGACACATCAAAACCCCTTAATTAGCAAAATTAAGGGGTTTTTTGTTTCCCTTTCTTTCCCATTTTTTCCTCTAATCAGGCAAATTTGTCACCCATTTGTCTCCCAAAATCAGGGCAATTTTGCATCTTTATATCAAAGGCGAACATTGGCAAACAAAGGAAAACATGAGTGTCTCACTACGAAAAAAAGCCATTTCCGGCAACCGCTATGCATATTATCTGGATTATTACACAGAAGGCAAACGCAGAAGAGAGTTTTTAAAATTATATCAGTTTCAAAAGCCAAAAGATCCTGTTGAGAAGCAACACAACAAGGAAGTACAGGAACTGGCTAAATCCATTCTCTATAAAAGACAACAGGAAGAGATAGCCGGTGAGCATGGTGCAGATGTCTCATTCAAGCGAAATACAAACTTTTTAACTTATGTTGAGAAGTGGGCAGCAGACTATACTAAAAAAGACAAACGGGTAGTTATTGCCATGCTTACCTATCTGAAAGGGTTCATTGGAAAGACCTTTCCAGGTAAAGACACGATCAAACCTGCTCAGGTGACAGAATCTTTCTGTATTGATTTCAAAGAGTATCTGGAAGATCACTTACAAGGAGAAACGCCTGCTACCTACTTTGCTCGTTTTAAGAAACTACTCCGGAAGGCTGCCAGGGATAAGATATTACTTATCAATCCAGGTGCAGAGGTAAAGAATACACGAGCTGAAGGCCTTAAGAAGGATGTATTAACCATTGAGGAGTTACAGCTACTGGCTAAAGCAGATTGTTCTAATATTCAAGTAAAACGCTCTTTTTTATTTGCCTGCTACAGTGGACTTAGGTTTGCTGATATACTGGAATTGGAGTGGAATAATATCAATGGGAATGTCCTTTCATTCGTACAGACCAAAACAGAAAAGAAGAGCCCGCATAAAGTGCAATTGAATCTGAATAGTGTGTCTTTGCAGTTGTTGGGAGATCCGGGTAAATCCAATGACAAGGTATTTACCTTGCCATCTCATACAGGAGTTCTGAAAGCTTTAAAAAAATGGGCAAAGACTGCAGGAATACAAAAACATGTGACCTTCCATTGTGCTAGACATAGCTTTGCTACGAATCTATTGTTTTATCAGACTGATCTGATGACAGTATCTAACCTTTTAGGTCATACCTCAACAAAGCATACTCAAAAATATGTACGAATTGCTGAGAGTATGAAACAACAAGCCATTAGCCGCCTACCAGAGGTTGAGTTATAGTTTGATAAATTAATTGTACAATGAGTTAAAAAAGAACCCCGCTTGTCTGCAAACAAAACGGGGTTTATAAACTAAAATGTTGTGAGTATAAATATAGAAAATTTTCAAATTAATACGTTAAAAGCGTATGGTGATTATCTTCTTTTTGCAAAGGAACTTTTAGAAAGGACAATAAGCCCCTACTTTATTGATAGGGTGCGTTTGTTAGCCAAAGAAGAAGGTGTAAGCTTGATTGAGTTATCGCTTCACTATCCAATCAAAGAAGTTACTGAACAAGATTATGAAAAGCTAAGGGGCAAACGAGAAAGAATGCTTGATAGACTTTGGTATTTTACACAAAGCAAGCCACCTGAGGAATTCTATAGATCTTTACAAGAGACCTGCCTTGAAATTAAAAAGTTTCGGAACTTAGCAGATGACTTACTAAGAAATCATCCTCCTGCAGGTATTACTCGTTTTTTTGGAGAGGAACTTGCTAAAAGTAATATTCTTATTGAGTTGGAAGAAGCAATAAAAATTATTGAGGAACGATTATACGCAATTGCAGAGGATGAAATCATTTTGTTTCCTCGTAAGGATATAAAAAATAAGAAATCTTATTTTAAAAGAACACCTAAACTCACTGATGAGAAACTTTTAAGTATCTATTCAGGCCTTCCTACTGGTTTTATAGATTGTGATTTCCAGACCTTCTGTTCTCTATTCTCTAGTACGCTTATTACTAAAAGAATGAACATTAAATGCTCAAATGGTAAATTGCTTGTTTACTTTTTTGATGAGCTTATGGACAAGGGATATATTCTCAATGACAAAGAATATGCGGCAACCTTAGAAGCAATTGGTTTCATCAGTACAAGCGGAAGTGTTCTTACTGCAAAGAACCTTCGAGTTAAAAAAAATAAGAATATGGAGCAGAGCCTTCCTGATGGCTCTGAAAATATTGATAATTTATTAGCCTAAGACATCCTTTAGGGTAACACCGTTACCCTGCGTTACCCCTTTTTCTTTCCCTTCCTTGCCATTTTTGTATTGTAACAACAAACGGTACAAAGATGCAAACTCAACCACTTTCCTTAGATCAAAAGAGAGTATGGACTTTTGAAGAGTTCTGTCAATACACAGGCTATAGTCCCTCTTTTGCCTACAAACTACACATGCGTGGATTGATTCCAGGCTCCCACAAGCCTAATGGAAAACGTCTTTTCTTCGATAGTCAGAAAGTCATTGCCTGGCTGTTAAGCAATCCTATTAAAACCCATGAACAAATCGAATGTGAGGCAGCAACCTATGTTACTCTCAATCGATAATCAAAGATTAGGAATGCTTAATGGGTCACGGCCTTAAAATAAAAAAAGCCCAAACGTGGACGAGACGAAAGGGCAAAAGACTTTTAAACGAAACGGGACGAAGATGAACAAAGATACTAACATTGATCAGCAATGCAAAGCGTATTGCCTGAAACATGCCACTACCAGCCCATACGGAACCTACTTCTCAGAAAGTGGAAAAAAGTTTATTGCCAGTAAGTTCGGTTTGACCACCGGAGAGGTCGAACGTATCCTGACTCAGATCCGGGAGGAGGTGATGAGTGGAAAATGAAACCATGTCTGAACAGATCCGAACTCACCTGAATGGTTTGCTGGAACACAAAAAGGAGGATACCTTACAACATAGAGATTTATTGAATGCTCTATGTACAAAGTTTGTCGAGGTTAACTTTCGTGACCAGGCAAGCTTAGGAGAAGATGAAAAGCTGAATCAGAAACAGATTGTTGTACTGGTTATCCGGGAAGTTCTACGCGTTGCCAAAGTACATAACTGGGGACTTTGTAAACGACATGATTTTATCTATGTCTACAATGGAAAGAACTGGTCTTTACTGAGTGAACCGGATCTGACTGAGTTTTTAGGGAAAGCGGCTGCTAAGATGGGTATACCCAGTATAGAAGCAGAACACCATCGGTTCAGAAATGAATTGTTGCAACAGTTCCTGGCTGTCTCAAACTTGCCAGAGCCGAATGCAAACACAGATGTAGTCTTACTCAATACACAGAATTATACACTGGAAATTACTTCCAAAGGCGTAAAACCCAGAGTGCATAAAGCAGAGGACTTTCTGACCTACATTCTTACGTTTTCTTACGATCCAACAGCCAAAGCACCAATTTTCCAACGGTTTCTCGACGAGGTATTGCCTGATCAGTCGGCTCAATATGTACTCGCAGAATATCTGGGATACATATTTACCAGTGGATTAAAGTTAGAAAAGGCGTTGATCTTATTTGGTCCCGGAGCTAACGGAAAAAGTGTTGTCTTTGAGATTGTGACCGCTTTGTTTGGAATTGAGAATGTCTCCAACTATACACTGCAGTCTCTGACCAATGACAATGGATATTATCGGGCAATGATTGCCAATAGACTGGTAAACTATGCCTCTGAGATAAATGACAAGCTAGAAGCCTCAACATTCAAACAACTGGTATCAGGTGAACCGGTAGAAGCACGCCTTCCCTATGGTAGACCCTTTGTTATTAATCGCTATGCAAAACTCATTTTCAACAGTAACGAACTGCCACGAGATACCGAACAAACCAACGCCTTCTTTCGGCGCTTTTTGATTCTTCCTTTTACAGTGACTATTCCTGAATCCAGACAAGATAAAACATTAGCCAGACGAATTATAGAGAATGAATTATCAGGTGTACTCAACTGGGTGTTGGACGGATTGGATAGACTACTAACCCATAAGAATTTTACCTATTGTGAACTGGCAGAGAAAGCAGCCGGACAGTATCGCAAAGAATCCGACTCAGTGCTAATGTTCCTGGAAGATAATAACTATCAGAAGTCTGTAGAACCAATGCCATTGCAAGACATATACACTGAATACAAATCGTATTGCGCTATGGATGGATATCGACCTGTAAATACTAAGAATCTTCTTAAAAGATTGGAAGCTGTTGGTTATGAGTCCATTAAAAGAAACATCGGTAAGGTGGTATTCATCAAAAAGGTAATTATAATCTGAAAAAGTGACGATAATGACGAAAGTGACGGTTCAAAAAAACATTTTTCTTATGAAAGACTATAAATACATACTCGAACCCTATCAAACTAAGGCAAACAGATATGATTGTCCTGTCTGTGGAGGAAAAAAGACCTTTGCTAAATATATTTCTACAGAAACAGGTGAATATCTCAGTGACAATACAGGAAGATGCAATAGAGAGTCTAATTGTGGGTATCACTATACACCTAAACAATACTTTCAGGATAATCCGCAAACAGGAGAGAGTGAAAATAAATGTTTTTTTGAACCGTCACTTTCGTCATTATCGTCACTTTTTCCAAAAAACACAGTTGAGCCCTCGTATATAGATCAACAGATCGTAGAAGCATCCTTTCAGGAAAAAGCTTATCTAACCAATGCCTTTGTACTTTTCCTGTTTGACAGGTTTGGTGCTACTCAAGCAGAGGATCTGGTAAAGAAGTATTGCATTGGCAATTCAAAGAAGTGGCCAGGTGCAACCGTATTCTGGCAACTGGATATAGAATGGCAAGCCAGAGCAGGTAAAGTAATGCTTTATGATCGTGCTACAGGCAAGCGGGTAAAGCAGCCTTTCAATCATGTGCATTGGGTGCATTCCATTCTCAAACTGGAAGACTTTCATCTGAAACAATGCTTCTTTGGTGAGCACCTTTTGGATATAGAACCCTCTGAGAAACCTATTGCCATTGTGGAAAGCGAAAAGACAGCAGTAATAGCTAGTCTCTACTTCTACGATTTTATTTGGCTTGCCTGTGGTGGATTGTCTACTCTCAAACCTGAACGATTACAATCTGTCCAGGATAGAAAAGTGATTTTATTTCCGGATCTGAACGGATACGAGAAATGGAAAGAGACAACAAAAGACTTTCCGAATGTGATTGTATCAGATCTACTCGAAACCATAGCCACAGACTAGGAACGAGAGAAAGGGCTTGATCTGGCAGACTACCTGTTACGCTTTGACTATCTCGAATTCTGGTCTTATCCCAAAGAATGGGACATCCCTTTCAATAATGAACAAGTCGATAACGAACAAGAACGCTCACTATTACCACAGCAAGCAGCATGAACGAAGTTTTAAACGATGCCTTACAACAGGCAATCAACAACCTGATATTCCAGGATCTTCTAACTGAAGTCGGAAGAGATAGCAATAATATCTTCTACGATACAGGAGCAGGTGAAACGATAGTGCATTGCCTGCACACTGGCTTTAACCATATTCTTCCATTCTAATTATTCACTCAAAATTATTCACTCAAATACTAAAACAATGCAACTCCGTAGAATCGAATCTGAAACCCGCCTGGCAGAACTATTCAATGCTTTCATGAATAGTCTGTCAACATTTGATATAATCTCTGATCCTGTTTATTACAGTATGAAAGTACATGTTCAATCTGTAGATAGAGATTTGTCAGATGTAGAAACTATCTATTCTGCTTATGAACGCTTTGAACGTTATTACCAACTAGCTATTCTTTCCAATGGATTGAATCAGTTCCATTCCGCAGTATTGAAAGTTGAAAAGATGCTTCTTCAGTATCTGAATGAATTTGGAGGCAACTGGAAGGAGTTCGCTATTCGTAATCGTATTATCTCTATTGAAGAATACGGTTCGACTGATGATGAGGATTTCAACGAGGATGGGTCTATTCGTTACCAGGAAGATTGGGAAAGCATAAGACACTATACTATTCACACAGAACTCCTATCCTGCATTGGTGCCAATTACCACGAGAAGAAAGCTAAACACAAAGAAGTTCGAGGGGAAGGATTAGGCACTTCCAGAGCAACCGATTATTCAGACTTTCTGTTGATGGTCCGCAATGAGACTAGCTTTTCTCCTTTTAAATTCTTTGCACAACAAGGTACACCATTACAACTCTACAAGGAAAATGAAGTTGGAGAAATGGAGCCTATGACACTGGCAGATACAGTAGAGGCAGAGATGAACACCGATATCCGGAATGGCAACATTGCAGACTTGTTCACAGAAGCGATTGAAACAGGCTATCAGATACGGGAACTGTTTGAGTCACTGAGCGCGGATCAGGACCACAAGGAAGAATACTCACAGATGCTGCAATTCGTACAGCAGATCAAAACAGTCACTTTCGGATTTCTCCACTAAGAAACATGAAAGGAAAACCCTGTCTTCACTGAAAACGGGGTTTTCTCCAGAGTCTAATAATTCACCGTCCCTTGCAGGAACGATACTACAGAAATAAAAAAACAATGCCTGTTAACTATTACTATGAAGATACCTAAACCACTACCTAACGGGATATTTATCATACTTACACAATTGTTTGCAGATAGTTCGTTTGAAAGCTCATTTTCTAAGCCAAACTGGAATGAGTACCTCTTCTATGCTACCCTCTTTGATGCCCATACCTGGATAAAAGATGCTTGTACATTTGATGACTATACCTATCCTATAGATAAGTTAGAACGTTTGGCCTTTGATCCCAGAGCTCCACATGATCCTGCTGAATGGTTGCAATCTTTATTGATTGAGTACAGAGATAATCCAAATAGAGACCAACTATTGAAACAAGCCATTGAAGAAAGGTTATCTGTTGACTTTCAGGAAAGACTTGATATCTGGAGAAATCTCCATTCGGATGAATCATTGGTGAACGATACCTCCAAAGGGGAGGGGGAGTGTTTAGGTTGAAATGAGTTAGTACAACACCGGAGCCCCAGTCACAGATTTTCCCTGTCAAAAATTCAGGGGGAGGGGATCAAAGTAAAATACATCTTAAAAATGAATTCAACTATATGAAAAACAAAGAATTAAAGATAGCTAGAGGGACATACAGGCCAGATAGGGAACGTCCACAGTTAGAAGGTACAGGGATTATTGGACAGGTTCCTACGCCTGTTGCCACTATTCCCAAAATTCACCATTTGATGTGGCAAAGCATCTGTGAATTTCTTATTGAGCAAGGCCTTCTCTACATGCATAACCTATGGATGGTAGAGGCATTGATACTGGCGCAAGATGCCTACCTAACAGCTCTACAATCAGATCTGTCAGATACACGAAATCTAAATCGGATGAATATTCTGGCAGGGACTGTACGCGGGTTTGCTACACAACTTCTAATTAGTCCACAAACTATGCAGAAAATTGGTGTTGCAAAGCCATCTGATGAGAGAGACCCTTTTGAAGATCTATTGTATGGAAGAGATCACTAAACATCATTAAATGAGTAAGACAATGAGGCTTTTATATGATCCAAAGAAAAAATCTTTTGCACACATGGGTAAGAATACCCTTTTGGTGGCAAGTAACCTTAGTGTTGAACAGTACGATAGCTTTGTAAGCTATGTGACTGTAGATGAGATGTTAAAGGGAAAGGTGAAAGATTTGCAGGATGCCAAACAGATATGGGATGATTTTCAATGGTGGACCGATACAGATGATGTACATCAGGCTTGTATTCGTTTCCAAAAGACAATAGACTCCTGCTTATGGGCACTCAAGACAATCGAGAATCCAGATGAGTATTACTATGGATTATTTAAACGAGCGGCTTATTATGCCATCCGAAACGAGCCTGCTGTATTTTACAGATGGATGCATACTGCTATCCAGTTTATCCGACAGTATTACAATGATCCCACATTTATGAGTGAACACTATAACTTAAATTGATATGGCAGGAGTAAATGAACTTTTAGCGGCGCTTTCAGTAAAGATATCAGGAGATTCACAACAATTTGAGTCTGCTATCAAAAAAAGCCAGGATGCATTGAGAGGATTTTCAGCCAGTGTGAATACTAATCTGGCCCGTAACTATCAGGATCTGGATAAGTTTAATGCTAAGTGGAGTCAAGGCTTTGGAAGACTGGCTGACACTATGCAGAGTGCTGGTAAAGCGTTGACTGTTGGTGTTAGTTTGCCACTGGCAGGATTGGCTACTGCTTCAGTTAATTCCTATGCAAAGTTAGACCAACTGAAAAAGGGATTGATTTCTGCTTCAAAATCTGCTGAAGCTGGAGAAGAAGAATTTAAAAAACTCGAAGCTGCATCCAAATTACCAGGCTTGTCACTGAATCAGGCAGTAAAAGCATCCATCAACCTGCAAGCGATTGGTAAATCTGCTGAAGATGCTCGCAAGTGGATTACTGAACTGGCAAATGCCAATGCTTTGGTTGGAGGAGGAAATCAGGAATTAGAGCGAGTGATCTATGGCTTTCAGCAACTAGCCAATACTGATTTACCTCTTGGTGAAGATTTGAATATTATCAAAGATGCTTTGCCACAAGTGAATAAGATATTGAAGGATACCTTCGGCTCTGCACGTGCGGAAGATTTGCGCAAAATAGGGGTTAGTAGTAAGCAGATAACCGATGCTATTATAGGTGCACTCTCACAAGGTCCCAGAGCCGCAACATCCTTAGGTACCTCATTTACCAACCTATCCGCTACGATTGATAAGTCTTTGGCGAAAGTGGGAGATTCTATCAATAAAAACTTTGATATACAGGGTAAAACAGAGGCTTTGGGTAAATGGATTGAAGAGCTGGCAGTTTCTTTTTCACAACTAACACCAGAAGCCCAAAAAACTATTTTGGTAATGGGTGGTATTGCAGCAGCGACAGGTCCGGTTTTGTATGGTATTGGTGCCATCACAAAAGCTATACCTACACTTATTACAGGCCTTACTACGCTTCAGACAGCTGCAAACGGCGCCTGGGGTATCCTGGGTAAAATTGCCATTCCTGCCGCTATTATAGGGGGTGTAATAGTGGCCTCCTCAACTGAAGATCCAGGAAAAGCTGTACAGAATCAACAACTGAGTGAAGAAGCTATGAAAGCCTTTACTGTGAGTTTGGAGAAATACCAGAAAACCGCATCAGACAAGCTGAAAGAGATACGGGATAAACTGAGTAAAGAGTTCCGGCAGTCTCAGTTTGATATCTTACGTTCCGGATCTGGAACTGATCAGGACGCCGCCAGATCAGTCGCGGCTCAATTAAACGGACAAATGCGAGCGATCGATAAGATCCTGGCAGAAAGAAACGCAAGCCTTCAAGAGTCCGGAAATAAAGCGGCTGCATTACTCAGTGAGTCTAATCAAAAGATTGCAGATGCGTTAAAAGCATTAAATAAAGATTTATCCGATACCGATTTAAAAGCACAGGCTTTTGGTAGTACCTATGATGTAATTGGGGAAAAGGTAGGAATACTTGAAAAAGGCATAGTCAACCTGATAGAGTTGGGCTTAAAGCCTCAATCGACTATCATACAAAAGTTGATTGGTCAGTATAATACGTTAGGTGCTGCAGCCTTGAAAAGTCTGAAAGCCACAGCAGTTACTCCTTTGAGTTCAAAAGGTATAAATATGAATCAGTCAGGAGTTGCAACACTGGATACCTCTTATTTCAACACAACCTTTAAAGCACCTGATGATGTTATTTCACCTGTTTACGCAAAAATGGGTGAAAACATCCAAAAAACTATTATAGAAACCGAACCTTATCTAAAGTCATTCAATGAAAACCTGATGGGTAATGCCGATACTGTACAAGCTTTTTCAGTAAGTGTGAAACAAGCACTCGAAGCATTTGCTACAGATACAATTGCTTCTTTTGGGGATGCATTAGGCGCAACTATAGCAGGATTAGACGGGTTTGACGGCTTTGGAAAAGCTTTACTTTCTAGTGTTGGTGATTTGGCACAGCAACTAGGTAAGTTAACAATTGGATTTGGAGTGGCAATGTTAGGCATAAAGATAGGCTTACAATCACTAAACCCTTATGTAGCCATCGCAGCTGGTACTGCATTAGTAGCGTTGGGAGCTTACGTAAAAGGGGCCGTTTCTAATATGGGGAGTGGTATTGGTAGCGGGAGTGCTAGTAGTGCATCTATACAATCGGGTTTATCTTCTTCTGGTGGGAGTACTGCAAGTGCTATAAGAACACAGGAAGTAAGAACAAATGCCAATGTTACACCCATTGGTTCAACTATTGAAAACCTATTTATCTCAGGTAGGTTAGTGATTGCAGATGAAGGAGGTGCACTGGTAGGTTATATTAACAAGTCAACAGGGAAAATCAATAAAACAGGAGGATAATACCTCCTCAGCTTTTACAATCTATATATGAGTGTCAGAGGAAAGGGTCTGGCAGATTGCCAGATCTTTTCCTATTGTGTTCTTTCTAATTGCCTCTTGCACAAGAGCAATCTCATATGTGTGTACTCTCCCTTCTCCCAAATTATTGTACTATAACCAATGGTTATATCTTGTAATTTCTTTTAAACAAATGCGCCTTTGCTAGTTTGTACAAATATTTATAATCTATTGTGAACTAACTGAATTGTATAATTCTATATCTAACCAAAGATGATTTTACCTAATACAAATAAGCAAGTTGCTGCAATTCCTAGTACACAAAATTTAATTGCCCATGCAAAATATCCATATTTTTTGGATGCAATTCGAGCATTAACTATTATTTGTCTTGCAAGAAACTCTTCTGTTTTTGGATATAGATTTGGAATGCTTGTGTTTGTATCCTTATATAGAACCTCTAAAAATGTTTTATCGTCAAAAAATTTTATATGACCAAAGAAATAAAAATTAAGCGATTTGAAATCTAATGGATTGTCGGAATTTAACTTGCTTTGAGCATTTAATGATCGTGTATAGGGCATAAATGAGAATAAGGCAAGCCCAGTGCTTATGGCAAGGCTTGACACAAATAACCATTTGGTCCATAACTCAAAGTTATCACTTATATTGCCCCAGTTTTCTATTTGAAATATACCAAATATACAAGCGCCATTGAGAGTAATTAGTGCACCATTCTTAGTTTCAGCAAACTTTAGCCAATCATTTACATTACCAAAAATATATCTTAATCGTTCTTCCATGTTGTTCTTCTATTAAGTTAATATTGAATTTTATTTGCTGACTTCCATGTCAGATTGCAGCCATATACTTTGCCATCGTAGTCTTTAACTCCTATTTTTTGTTCTTCCCAGAACCCTTTGGCAATAGATTCATGCTCAGCGTTTTCTTCAACTAATCCACTGAAAACGGAACCCGTAATTAGTATCGGTTTGTAAGAGATTTCTTTTTCAATCTTTGTTATGTTTAATATGGTGCCTTTAGAAAATTGTAAGCCTGATTGTTCTGTCCAACCAATTTGTTGAGAGAAACTTTCAGGTGTATATTCTTCTTCTACAGGGGATGGGATATAATAAAGAGGGCTACTTGGGGTGAATCTAATAAGCTTTCTTCTTCTAGGAGGTTGATATCTAACTTTATAGGTTATTTGTTGAATCGCTTTATTTGCGAGATCTGTTAGTCGAGAAGCAATGTTAGCTGCTCTTCCTGTCCATACTAAGTTCTTATATGAAGTCCTATCTTTTCCTTGTTTTACAATCCCTGTTTTTAATACACGCATCATCCCATAATCAATACCAATACCACACTTAAATGTTCTCACTCCGGCATGAACAGCAATAATATGATGCGCAACCGTATTCATAGATATTGCACATTCAATCGCACTTGTACAGCAATCATAAGTTGGGAAAACAACCATTACTCTATCACCAATAATATTTCTTACATATCCTCCATGATAATCCGCAACTAATAGCATTGCTTTCACAAAGCCGGTATATAGTTGGCCTATAAATTCCCGAGGAGACTCTTTACTTAAATTAACTGAGTTTCTTATATCAATATATAAAACACATGTTTTAATTCTTTTGCCTTTTTTAATTTGTCCTCTTTCATATGTTAAGTTAGTATCTTCATAATTAGGAACCAGGTTAGTATTTGAATATTCGAACTGTGTATCAAATACATCTTTAATATTATCGCTAATGTCTTGAAGTGTTTGCAGGTCCATCTAATGTAATACTTATATTTTGCTTGTACATGTCAGTGTCTTCATAAGACTATAGGTTACTCCCTTCAAAGTTATTGAGATTGGATTAGATTTATTCCAACTAGAAAATGCGGTTGTGATATTAGTTCCGGGGTGTGCATTTAACCCACTAGTACAGTGCATATTATCATAAGAAGTAGGAGAATAAAAATTTATAGCGTTATTTTGCGATTCACTTTCAAGTCGAAAAAGCTCCGTTAAAGGCTGCCCAATCATAGTATATTCCGGATAGTTTTGAGTTTTATTTTTATAGTACATTATTGTACCTTCATGTAGTGCTATTTTTACCTCCTTATCTGTATCTTTTAGTTCTGCAATTATGTCTTTAGCACAAGATTCAGAATTTTGAAAAAAAGTTGATTGAGCACCTGTAAGAAATGGTTCTCCAAAAAGGCAAACTATTCCGTCTCCAATAATTTTCTCTACCTCACCTCCGTGGCTATAAATAATAGGTATAACTATATCATAATAGTCATCCAAATACCTTGATAAGGTAACAGCATTCATTTTTAGACATTTTTTTGAAAAGTCAGTAATGTCTATGAACAAAAGGACGACATCGGAAGATTTCTGATTCTCAAAGTATTGAATAATTTTTGGATCCACACTTTGTTGTTGGAAATACGCTTTTATATCAGAAGGCCGAGAATTAAAGCTTTCTGTAAGAAGTTTTATTGACTTATCAGAAACATCCTTATTTGATTTATATTTTTCACGTAAGTCTTTAATCTGTAGTAAGTTCGGCATATGTTTAAGAGGAAATTATATATGTGTAAGCTTCAAAATAACATTCTAGCAATAGAATATCTACAAATGGATATTTTCTCTGTCAACTTCTGATTTAGTCTAGTGTAGGTCGCTGTAAGTCGTATTCAGAAAGTACATAATTAATGTAAAAGGAGGAAGCCTAAGTTTTTGTATATGATATCTCTCCTCCTATCTCTTTAGCAATCTCTTCCAGGTAAGGCCAAACCTTGCGGAAAATTAGCATCCCACTTGGATTATAAATGATCACAATGCCATTAGCTTCAGTTGGCTTATCACCTACTCCCATTAGACCACTAAGCATAACTTTGTTATCACGTAACTTCACAATGATTTTAAGACTTCTATCACCAAAAACCGGTTTGAAGTTAGTTATAATATAACCTAGTTCTTTGTCAGACTTTTCAATGGTATAGCCTTTATCTAGTAAATCCTGTCCAATCTTCTTATACAACTCATCTCCAATGAGTGAAGTAGTAACAGTAATTTGATTATCTCCTTTATTTTGTGCGAATGAAAATAGAGGTGTAAAAATAAAGAAGAGTACTAGGTATTTCATAAAGAGGAATTAAGTTCTGAGTGTCCTGGTAATGTATGAAATGATGAAGATTCTGTTAATATCTCAAATAGTGTATCTCTATGAAAAATGGACTTGTTTTAAGATCATAAAACCCCAATTTATTATTGAGGCTTCGTTTTTATGAAAAATCAGTTCTTCACATCATCCGGATATCTCAGAGCTGCTTCTGTTAACTGGGATGAGTATGTGTAAATATCTTCCAGTGTATCAATAGGAAGCCGGTTCTCTTTCTTTTCTCCATCAAATAGTCCGATATATTTCTTCCCTTCCAGATATAGACGACACACAGGACGACGGTTATTGTCATCCATAAAGATTGCAAAGTAACTCTGGGCATCACGATAGGTAATACGCTGGCTTCGTACGCTGCCTCTAAGAATAGACTTTACCACAAAAAAGGCTTCAATCTCTTCCTGTGTGGTAATTACCTTATTCACTTTGTCATCTACAATAGGCTGTTCTTCTGG
Organism: Xanthocytophaga agilis; assembly: GCF_030068605.1. Classification (NCBI taxonomy): domain Bacteria; kingdom Pseudomonadati; phylum Bacteroidota; class Cytophagia; order Cytophagales; family Rhodocytophagaceae; genus Xanthocytophaga; species Xanthocytophaga agilis. Next base: position 179,106 of record NZ_JASJOU010000016.1, on the reverse strand, counting down.
TTGAGGTTGAGCTACAGGCCTTTCTATCGTAGGTTGGGTTGCCTCTGTAGTCAATGCATTCTTCAATCGTTCATTGATACTATCATTGATTAGCTGAGCAAATGTTTTACGGACAATGGAACTGAACTGGTCAATCACTTTAGGTGTCAGACGTCCATTATATACCTGAGACGCAAAGTATTTAACAAATGGCTCAGAAGGGGAAACCAATTGACTGGAAAGGATACTACGAATTTCCCGTGAATACTTTAACTCACTGGCAGAACTTAAGATCTCCTCTACATTAAAAACTGATTTGTGAAATTTCTTTAACTCACTGATTACACTTTCTCTCAGATCTGTAATATTGAATTCCAGAAAAGGACTTTCATCCATCTTATTAGGTTCTTCCAAATCAGTATAGAAACGGTAGATAATGCCATTGGTGAGCATGGCAAAGCGAGTCTTGGTTACATGAAAGTATCGGTGTAACTGTGAGTTGTGTACATCTAGCTTTTCTCCGTGCCATTTACACTCTACAATCAGGACTGGTGTCCCATCTTTGAAGATACAATAATCCACTTTCTCTCCTTTTTTAATACCAATATCTGCTACAAACTCTGGGACCACTTCCATTGGATTAAATACATCATACCCTAATGCAGAAATGAAGGGCATAATAAATGCATTTTTGGTTGCCTCTTCGGTTTGAATCTGGTCTTTGAGACGAGACACCTTTTCTCCGATCACTTTGATCAGGTCAATAAAATCACTCATGAAACAAGAATGGGATTAGATGTATACGATTGTTGTGTAATCAATAGGCTGCTATTGAAAGAAAGGAATTCAGGTGTTTGTAAGGTAGAATGAAAGCTTATTCGCCTTCTGAAAAAGTTGTTAAGCGATAGTTTATATAAAAAAACTACAGTTAAAGTTCAGTGAAATGCAATATCTGTAAAGCCAAATAAGTATACAATACCACGAATGGGGTATTTTCCCCCTTTTTTAAGGGTATTTTTCCCGTATTTTCTAAGGTCTGTAAAACTTATTTGCTAAACCTGTACATTACCAGGTTGTCTCTTTATCTGTTATATAAGTCTTTGAGAAAAGTTTATATAGGCTATAAAAGTAAAAATCCCCATCACTAAGACGGGGATTTTGCTATATAACTATTGAAAATTTATGATATATGGCTCATAAGGAAGCTTTACCACAAATCTTTTGTCGTAGCTCTTCAATTATCTTTTCGAATCCTTGTTCTGCAGCTTCCACATTCCCCTCTGTCCTGTATCTTTTGGTGTCATTTTTACCAAACATCTTTGAGATGCTGGTCTTACTCCTGCCTGAATATTGTGCTAATCGGTCGTAAGAGATCCCAAACTCTTCAAGTTTTTGTCCTAGTATTTCTAATCGTTTATCTAAATCCACGTTTGCCATTGATTTTTAATCAAAGGTAATAAATGCCCAAATATTAACACAAAAAAAGTGTTATAATATTTGGATGCAACACTTAAATGGTGTTACATTTGTAATGTCCTCTTAAGGGCGTTTTTTATGTCTTGATATAACACCAATAAAGTGTTGTTTTGGTTTTATGACAGAAGCTGCAACTATAGCACTGATTGATGAAACACCCACGGAATGGGTGTATGAGTATGTTACAGGTAACGACTCAGTTTATATCATCAAGAACAAACGAACAGGCCTAATCAGCTTTGCGCCGGAATCAGTAGCCCGTCTGCTTGGCTTTGAAAGTACAGAAATATTAATGCAATCATTCTCATTATAAATCATTCATTCACTCTTTATCTATTGTTCATTATGGAAACTCCAAGTCCTGCTTCAGAATCAACTTCACAGAAAGCCTTTCGCAAAGTAAAGCAGTCCTTACTTACTAACCACTTCCTTGATAAGAAGAAAGTAGATGTACTTAATATTTTACTAGAAGCAGATGCAGACGCTACGGCAGGATTAATCAGAGAACATAAAGACTTGCTCTTTAAAGCTCAATCCTATCTGTATCTGAATTCTCAATATGATAATGAGGCAACTATTGAAGGCTACTTCCACCAGTTTGAAAGGCTATATCGATTTATGTCTGCACTTGAGGATCTTGTAGACGGACAAAAATAATTTACTATTCACTTATTATTCACATCACAACATTTCACTCTCATGAAATCTGCCAAATCAAATTCTTTAACTACTCAGACTATACAAAATGCCAGTGCTGTACAAGCTGAGCCTACACAAACTGAATCTAAAGCTACCATGCCTGTTATCCCTTCCTCTGCTCCAGATGTAGAAGCAGAAGGTCCTGCGCCTTCTCCTGCACCCGATATAGAGGAAGAACGGAAGGACTCCCTGCTCTATACATTCCTGTTGCAGAGAATACAAAAAATGATTCTTTCTTATGGAGAAACGGAACAGAAGGCTTTACAGAATTTTCATTCCACGTTAGAGACCATACACACAACCTTGCTGAAAGTAATAGCCTTTGAAAAAGTCAGACTCAGTAATGTAGATTACGATAGATTAGCATGGGAGTTCGAAGATTTTGTCCTACCAGTAAAACCTATTGACTTCGATTGGCAAAAGGGACACTTTATTGTCTACACAGCTAAACAGGTAGCTGGCTTCTTCGTAAGTGAAATTACAGGCTTTAAAGAACCAGATTATGACAAACTGGAAAGTAAAAGGCTAAAGCTAAGTTCAGACTTTACGATTATTCTACAAACCATCATACGGGGAGATAGAATGCGGGATGTACAGGAAATACAAAAAATGAGTCGTCCTCTTAATGATATACTGGAAGCTATCTTTGTTTATAAATCCCTGGTTGAGCCTAATGAACACGTTTCCGGATCTGAAAAGGCTGCTGCGTAAGGCAGGTGTTGTCTACCAGATCATAGAAGACAATCCAGGTAGACACAATCTTCTGATACAGTTTAAGCCTGATAAAGTTTTATTTCCCAATCCGTTGTCGTTCCCTGTAACCGTAGTGATTACAGGGGACAACTACTGCCTGTTTCAGTCTCAATTCAAAAATATTGGAGAGTATGATCCCAAACGAAAGAAGCAATACACGGTAGAAGTTTACTGCTTTGACTGTGAGGAGCTACTAACGAAAATGCATCGTTTTGGATTTCTGCCTAACAATGCTAAAAAGAAGATTGACGCCATTGCAGAGAAGGAAGGGTATGGATATGCTCGTAAAAGCAGCCAAAAGAAAACAGATAAGAGTAGATAAATATTTGATGGCTCAAAAGTGAGTCATCCTAATTCCTCAACTTTGAGGGGTCATGTTCTTTGACTTCATGGGTTTTAAGGGATTTAATCAATAACTACCAGAGCTAATTTTTGTTCTGGTAGTTATTAAATATACCTCATTTGAGGTATTGACAAGGAGCGTAAATCTATCTTTATTTAATTTTAGTTTATCAATACTCTAATAAAGAGATGGATCCTATAATTAGCTCTATTGTTACAGCATTGGCAGCAGGAGCTGCTGCTGCTCTTAAACCAACCGGGGAAAGTCTTATCAAAGACGCATATGAAGGTATTAAAAATATAATCGTTACTAAATATAAAAATGTAAATCTTCAGCCTCTCGAAAGCAAGCCTGAGTCAAAAATAAAACAAAGTTCGTTAGCCGAAGATCTAAGTGAAACTAATGTAGCAAATGACTCTGAAATATTAGCATTGTCACAACATCTTCTTGATCTAGTTTCAAAATATGACACCCAATCTTTAACTGCATTAGGTGTGGATATTGAAGAAGTAAAAGCTGCTTCGCTTAAAATCGGAACAATAATATCTACTGGAACAGGTGTAAAGATAAAGAAAGGAGAATTTAAAGGTGATATAACAATAAATGATGTAAGGGCTGGTGGAGGCAACCATGTAAACCCGTAATAGAGGCAAGAGAATCTACCATTTTCTCAACTGCCTCCATCTTTCATGAACCAATTGTCTCTTTTCAGCATGTAAATGCCAGAGATATTATTATAAGAACTTCGCAAAACATAAAGAATTTCAAGGTTGAGTATTCGTTGAGTACTTCTGATTTAGAGGATAGAAGTAATCAGTTACACCTACTTCAGAGAGTGAATCACTTCTGGATTGAAGGCGTATTAAAGCATTCTCTATTAACTGACACCTATTTAGAGATCGATAAAGTAAATTTAGAAGAAGTAAGTAATACTTCTTTTAAGGATATTATTGAGATTCCACAAAAGGAAAAAAAAATATATTCACAGAATAGTAGTGTTATTGATATATTTAATAAAGAAGGTAGGCTTCTTTTGATTCTTGGGGCTGCAGGAGCAGGTAAGACTTTTACCCTTCTACAACTTGCAAAAGAATTAATAGCTTGTGCTCAGCAAGATCCAACCCTTCCTATTCCTGTTATATTAAATCTTACTTCATGGGCCAATGAACGAACATCTATTTTTGAATGGATTGTAAATGAATTGAGTCTTAGAAATTTATCTCCAAAGAGAAATACGAGAAAATGGCTCAAAAATCACAGACTCCTTATGCTGTTAGATGGGCTTGATGAGGTTAAGACTGAATTCCGATTAATGTGTGTAAAAGAAATTAACATTTTTATGCGAGACTATGGCCTATCTGGCCTAGTGGTATCTTGTCGTCAAGAAGAGTATATATCATTGACGAAAAAACTTAACGTTCCAGCTGCTTTATGCTTGCAACCACTTACAACTAATCATGTTAAAATATACTTGGCTAAAAATGCTGAAAAATTTAATGGATTGGAAAGAGTATTCAACCAAGATTTAATATTGCAGGAATTAGCCAAAACCCCTTTGATGGTCAGTGTAATGTGTCTTGCTTACCAAGGTTTGACTTATGAAGACTTAACAGAAAGAGACTTCGAATCAATTTCAGAAAGGCGAAAACATTTATTTGAAACATTCATTAAAAGAATGTTTGATAGAAAACCTGCTTTAATTCAAGCAATAAGTAAAGATATAATTCTTAGAGAACTGTATTGGATAGCATTTCAAATGCAGAAGAATAATCAGTCTGAGTTTTATCTAGAAATGTTGCAACCTACCTGGCTATCTAATAATTGGCAATTAGCAATGTATACAATTGTTGTGAGTATACTTCCAGCTTTTATCATAGGAGGGGCAATATTTCTTTTTTATGCCATGCAAGGAGCTTTTGTATTAGCAACAATCTTGGGATGTTTTTGTGCTTTGATAGGAGGGGTACTTGCACATTTTGGTAACATGTTTTTTGCAGCTAAATCGTCTCAATTGGACGTTTCTGTAGTAGAAAAACTAACATGGTCTTGGAAAGGTGCCGCTAAGGGATTAGAGAGAGGCATCGCAAGTCCTTTCAATAGTAGAGAGAGAATAACATTAGGCTTTTTTTTTGCTGCATTATTATCTCCTGTAAAACTACTTGAATCATTCGTATTTGGATATCTTTTTTGTATCAGAGAAGGGTTAGTTTCAGTGCCGGTCGATAAAGCGAAAAGATTAAAGTTAAATCAGGGTATTCATAATTCTCTAAGAAATGCGGCATTTGTTTCAATAACCGTCGGTTTTGCACCTTCAATAATATTATTTAACTCAATTGCTTTCGTAACTGGTGCCTCATGGATGTCTGACCTTTCTTTAATTGTTGCATACTTTGCTACATTTACGTTTGGCTTCTGGTACGGCGGACTTGCCGTTATCCAGCATTATACCCTGCGTCTTATAACTTTTCTTAGTCGAAAGAGTCCTTTGAATTATAGAAGATTTTTTGAGAAGACAATAGCATTGGTCTTTTTGCAGCGCGTAGGTGGAGGTGTGACTTTTCTACATAGGACTTTCTTGGAGTATTTTGCATATCAGTATAAGCAAAAATAGAGCATATCAGATAAATATGTTAAAGATCTAATGTGCAAAGATTAAATGGTAACAAAAAGTATAAGGTATGTCCTTCAATCTATTTTTGTCACCCATTTGTCACTCAATGCTTAAAATTGTATCGTAATTAATTGTATTTCAAGAATTTGTACTTTAGGTTGTGTACCGGCCTCGGGTACTAAACAAAAAGGCGATCCTTTAAAAGATCGCCTTTTTGTTTGTCTACTTCCATGCCATAAATCCTTCAAACATAAAATACAACATTGTAATGTAGATAGTGTACTTGGTTAGTTTCTTGACAAGTTTGTAGGTTTTAAATACGACTGGATTATACGCCGACTTGTCAAAAGTTACATGTGTTGTCCGTTCCATTTTGATGTGTGTTTTGAGTGAATACTAAAGTATGCATCAAAAGTAGTAGGCAGATTTCTTCTGAAATTGTAAGAAAACGAAATCAGAAGGTCTTTATACGTCTGTAAACTCCTTAATAACCTCAGCAAAACTACGAATTCGCTTCTCCCATTGCCAATAAGAAGCGTAAAGCAGAATTAGCATCGTACAAATAATACCCGCCAGCATAAAGTATTTGATAGTAGTAAAGTGAATAGTAGAAGTAAGAAAACTCAAAAGGAACGCACTGTAAATAGCAGAAGCAAGCAATGAAAAGACAGAGAGTCGCCTTAATGTAACAATATGTTTTTCTACAGATGTTTTTATAGTACCTGACACAACAGGATTCTTTATCGCCAGATAGCTCAACACATCATTGAGAATAAACAGAAAAATACTGATTCCCAAAAGTATATTAATATAGAGCGGTTTGTGGGCTCCGTCAAACCAGTCTCTGTAGATAAATAGTATAAATACCAGAAGTCCTGCTTCCAATATCAGTCTCACTCGTATCTTTTTTAAGGCCGGATGTTGATTGATATGGGTCATTTGTTTCAGTTCTGATTCCTGTTTGGGGGTGCCTTGGGACTTTTCCCAATTTGACTTTAGTGATTCGAAATCCATAGAGTTATCTGTTTGAGAGTGATTTAAGTTTTTCTTTGATACGATTGATTTTTACACCTACATAGTTTTCGGTAATCCCGGTAATGTCTGCGATTTCTTTGTAGGAATATTCTTCCAGATACAAAGTAAGTATGGCCCGTTCAGAAACATCCAGGCACCTAACCAATTGATACATTTGTTCTTCCTGATCTAGTTCTTCAACCGGACCGGGTACAGATACTTGATCTGGCAGTTGGTCTGAATACGAAATGGGAAGTTTTGATTTCCGGAATTCCAGTATAGCAGTGTTTAAAGCTATACGATACATCCAGGTAGTAATTTTAGATTCACTCCGAAAATGAGGAAAGGCCTTCCAGAGTTGAAATACGATTTCCTGAAATAAATCTTTTTGGTCTTCCTTAGTGTCACGATACATGTGGCATATTTTATAAATAAGGTTCTGGTGTTCATGAATGGCTTTTAAGAATATTTTTTCCATTGATTATTAAGTTTCAACTATCATCCTGTTGTATTTTACAGAATAAGTTGTTTTTAAAAACCAAAACTTACACATTGGCAAAAAATAATTGAAATAAAGCTACCTGAGATCAATCTACACCATTTTATGATTATCCCTTCAGATCATACAATCACGTATCAATCTACTTATCGGAAAAAGTTACTTAGTAGTCAGCTTTGGACAGGGCTGTTTGCTTTTCTTACCGCAGGCTTATTATATATCATCAGTCCTACAGAAAAGCTTGAGATTGCTACAATTATTTGTTTGTTGCTTTGGTTATGTATTGGTATAGTGCACTGGCAATACAATAAAAAGTATTATAGAAGGCTGAAGCTGATTAATAGTCCCTTTCCAGAAGCATGGAAGCGCTATCTGGAAGAACATTCTACCTATTATCAGGACCTCACAGAACCGGAAAAAGAGATATTTAATACACGGGTTCAGTTTTTTCTGGCAGAAAAAAAGATTGAAGGAATAGATACTGAGATTGACGATACAATTAAACTATTGGTAGCTGCCAGTGCCATAATTCCTACATTTGCGTTTCCTTTCTATGATTATCGTTCTATTCACGAAATATTAATTTATCCTAATTCTTTTGACGAATCCTTTCAGACAACACGATATGAGGGACATGAACAGCGTATTACGGGTATGGTCGGCAATCGGTTTATGGAGCATAGTATGATTTTATCAAAGCCTGATCTGATAGCAGGATTTGATGGTACCGCCAATAAAAATAATGTTGGCATTCATGAGTTTGTACATTTGCTTGATAAAGAAGATGGAGCAGTGGATGGTTTACCTGAAATATTCCTGAATCATTCTTATACAAGTGGATGGCTGCAAGCCGTCAAACAGGAAATTGATAGCATTCAGAAAGGGCATTCGGATATTAATCCCTATGGATTGACAAACAATGCTGAATTTCTTGCTGTGGTAAGTGAGTACTTTTTCGATAATCCGGAGAAGTTTCATAGGAAACATCCTGAACTGTATGCATTTTTGTCAGCTATGTTTCATCAGAAGCCTGATTAACAATTACCTATTTTGAGGTCTGTTCTTCTATCAATAAAAAGGCTCTCTTATAAGTAAGAGAGCCTTTTGGCATTTTAAACCTAGTCGTAAAACCAATTAATGTGAGCTATGCTTTTTCTCTGTGAGGTTTGCCGCAAGCCCCATTCCTAAAAAAACAATAGCAATAAATAAAAGAGTAAATTGTTCCATAACTGTAGCATGTTGAAAGATATTGGTAGCGCTAATGACTTCATCCACAATGTGTTCTGATATTCATATACTATTAGTGAGGGTTATTCGAAAAGGTAAACTATTTTAAACAGGTATTTTGTAATAAATATTTCATAGCATACCAACCTGAAAGAGTATAAGGCTGGTATGCTATTTGTATTATACTAGTGTCTGTAAAAAAGATATCGCATATAGGTTAATGCCTGCAGAATTTGCGTTTATCTAAGGAAAGCCAGCGTTAATCTAATTGTTAGTAAATAATGGTAGGAATATAGTATTAATGAGTAACTATGAAAACCTCTAAAGCTACCAGTTACGGAAATATGAAACTAAAGTTTGATACTGATAATATTGTCGTCTATTATGACAAGGTCAATCAATGGTTATTTGTAAGCTGTGCAAATCAATTAACCTTTATTGAAGCTCGCAAAGGATTTGGAGAGTGCCTGGAATTTATTGAGCAAAATCACTGTTCACGTCTGATTATTGATAGCTATGCTATTAAATATAGTCCACTATTGCCAGAGATTAATCGCTGGTTGGTGAATGAATGGTTACCTGTTGCCAATGAACAAGGGCTCCGTTATATTGCTCAGCTGACTCCTCCAGAGCAGGAATGGCGTTTATTTAATGCCAATACCTCTCTTGTTATACCGCCCACTGTACAAATCGAATTATTCACTTCGCTGGTAAATGCAGTCAAATGGCTGTATATCCAGGAGTAAAATTATAACATATAGATACGTAAAGTGGCGGCCCCACTCCAATACGCCGCTACGCGCCCGCAGGATTACCACCATCCTTGCGGGTTTTTTATTATAATTCTATACATTTGGTATTGTATTTGATCATTTCATAAGCATGATCCGCATTCTTTCCCGTCTACTTGTTCTGATACTGATTATTGCAGGCAGTATCGCTATTTACATCAAATTTTTCTATCATCCGGAATTGCCACCTGCCGAAACCCAGATTTCACATACTACTGTCTTGCAAGAAATCAATCGGATTGGTAAACTGGAACTGGTACGTTACAACTTCAAAGATATTCTGGAATATGAGAAGAAACGTGAGTTAATAGAAAACAAGGCTATCAAAGAATGGATACCCCTAACCATACCTCTCGAAAATGCTAAAGTTGTATTAATTGTGAAAGGTGAAGCTGTTGGCTGTATTGATCTGACAAAGATCAAGGACTCCGATCTGGTGACAGAAGGAGATACATTAATTGCTTTTCTGCCAGAGCCAGAGTTATGTTACTATCGTATCAATCATGACCAGTCTAAGGTATATGATGTAAAGAATGTAGACGAACAAGCGGTTATGATCAATGAAGCCTACAAGAAGGCTGAAGTTCAGATTAAACAATCTGCTTTGGATATGGGAATATTGGAACAAACTCGTACCAATGCATCCCGGATACTTCAACCCCTTCTGGAAAAATCATCTGGTAAAAAGGTATTTATCCGCTATCGGTTAAAAGGTAGATTTGATGAGTTGGGACGTTAGAATAATGTAGTCAAGATAAGGTGTTTGATAAACCTAACCTCTAAAAGAAACCATTCCTCGCTATCTTCTCGAAAGAATCACTATACCTTTTTTGTCCTCCTGGAAGGATCTCGTGGCAAGACCGGCGGCTTTTCCGATTGGAGAATATTCTTTCGCTCAAAAACTAAGCAATGCTCTATTTGTCACAAGATTCTTTCAGAAGGACAGAGGAGAGTGTGATTTTTCCAAAAGGGCGTATGTCTTTCATAGGACAAAAAATAAAGAGGGTAATCACTCTTCTTCATTTACAGAATTCACAGCTTCCCATACCAGATCTTGCTCGTATCCCTTACCCAAAAGAAATCGGGCTACTTTCTGTTTGCGAACAAGAGGATTGGGCTCTTTTTCTGATGCATTTTTCTTATCAGCAAGTTCCAGTAGGGTGTCCCAATAAATTTCCGGGTCTATCTCATCCATTCCTTTCTGAATACAATAAGCCGATAAACCGCGTGCTTTAAGTTCCAGACGTATTTTAATGCGTCCCCATTTCTTCAAACGAAACTTTCCACCTGCGAAGGTCTTGGCAAACCGTTCCTCATTTACAAAGTTTTCCTGAATGAGTCTGACAATGATTTCCTCTACTTCGTCTTCTTCTAATCCATAGGTATATAATTTCTCTCTTACTTCCTGTTGAGTGCGTTCTTGGTAGGCACAAAAGGCTGTAGCTTTTACATAGGCATCAGCAGGAGAATAAAACTTGGGTTGTTTAGCTGGCATGATACTATAATTCAGTTTTATCGTCTATGGGTAATTACTTTAAACGTTTGCTGAGGAATGACGACCTAACAAAGATATTATTTTATCAGAATTTACACACAACCATTTCTTTGTTTACCTTTGCGGGCTCAAAACAGTAGGTACTGGCCAGTAAGCAGGCTTGGGAAGAAATCTCTCGCAACAACTTAACACCTACTGACAAACTGCTTACTGCTAACTCTTTATCTGAATATGTCTGAAATGATCCGTATTGCCATCCAGAAGTCAGGACGGCTTAGTGAAGACTCTCTCAATCTGATTCGGGAGTGTGGCATTCAATTTAACAACGGAACTGGCAAGCTAAAATCGGAAGCTGCTAACTTTCCTGCCGAGTTTCTTTCCCTTCGAGATGATGATATCCCTGGTTATGTAGCGGATGGTGTGGCGGATATTGGTATTGTGGGAGAAAATGTTCTGATTGAAACTCATCAAAAGGTAGATCTTGTCCATCGCTTAGGTTTCAGCAAATGCCGTTTGTCTTTAGCTGTACCACGTGGAGATGATTATCGGCAGCTTACTGATCTGCATCAAAAACGAATTGCTACATCCTATCCTCGAATCCTGTCGAACTTTTTGCAGGAACATAAAATTGAAGCAGATATCCATGAAATTAGTGGTTCGGTAGAGATTGCTCCCAGCATCGGACTGACGGATGCTATCTGTGATATTGTGAGTTCAGGTAGTACTCTGATGAGCAATGGTTTGAAAGAAGTGGAAGTAATATTTCGCTCTGAGGCTGTATTGATTGCACATCCTAATCTGAGCCCTGCCCGGCAACAAATTCTGGACAAACTGATATTCCGTATCAAATCGGTACAGGCTGCCAAAAATAACAAATACATTTTGCTCAATGCACCTAAGGACGCAGTTGCACAGATTACATCTATCTTACCAGGAATGAAAAGTCCTACGATTGTGCCCTTGGCAGAAGAAGGCTGGGTTTCTATTCATTCTGTAATCAATGAAAATGCTTTTTGGGACATCATTGATAATCTGAGAGCGGCAGGTGCACAGGGTATTCTGGTAGTTCCGATTGAGAAAATGATTATGTAAGAAGGAACTTCTGCCCCCAATGGCATGCATTTAGTATATTTTGTTTCATTACCATTTACAAACTATGCCAAAGATTGCTAAACATGTAGAGAAGGCAATTCTGGAAATGCCTCAGAAAGAGAAAGACAAGTTGCTGATCCGGCTTATTTCCAAAGATACCTTACTTACTGAAAAACTGGAACATCAGTTGCTGGGGGATGACAATGATACCTTGGACAGACGGAATGAATTGCTTCAGCAAATCATAGAAATGGCTTCGTATGAACACTATGACACACCTGGTTGGCTGATGATGGCTATGCGCGAAAAAAGTGGTCAGATCACCCGACATGAAAAGGTGACAAAAGATAAGTTTGGTGAAGTTGTTCTGTTACTAGCATTAATCAATGAGCCGTTTACCCGGCAAAAAGACATGCTGGAAAAGAAGTCAAAACGTGCTGATAACTTTGCAGAATATGTAGTAAAAAGAGCCAGAGTGATTGTAAATAAAGCAGAGAAGCTTCATTCCGACTATTATGTAGAGATAGAAGAACGTGTCAATGACATGCTCACCTTTATTCACAAGTATCAGCCCTGCCGATATTATTTAGAGGCTACTCCTCTTCCCAAGTCCTGGAACCCATAAGTGTTTTCAGATAGGGATATTCAATACATTTATACCGATTTACGTTATGCAGTTTATATCTTATCCTTCTGTCTCTGTCTGGCCTGAATTGATTATTCGTCCGGTTGCCAGTTCAGCAGATATCCGGCAGAGGGTTATTCCAATTCTTGATCAGGTTCGTCAGGAAGGAGATGTTGCTCTAATTCGTTTTACAGAACAGTTTGACAAGGTAAGCCTTTCACAATTACAGGTTTCTGAGGTGGAGATACAGGAAGCAGAACAATTATTATCAGAGGAATTAAAATCCGCTATCCAGGCTGCCCGAAACAATATTACTACTTTCCATCAGGCACAACTGCAACAACCCGAGCCTATCGAAACTATGCCAGGAGTAACTTGCTGGCGTAAAAGTGTAGCAATTGATAAGGTGGGTCTCTATATACCTGGAGGTACAGCACCTTTGTTTTCAACTGTGTTGATGTTGGGTGTTCCTGCTCAGATAGCTGGATGCAAAGAGGTAGTACTTTGCACCCCTGCTAATAAAGAAGGAAAAGTGCATCCTGCCATTTTGTATACTGCCCATCTGGTTGGTATCCATAAAATTTTTAAGGTAGGAGGGGCACAGGCTATTGGTGCTATGGCCTATGGTACACAGTCAGTACCAAAAGTATACAAGATATTCGGTCCGGGAAATCAGTATGTTACTGCTGCCAAACAGATCGTTTCTCAGGAAGGTATCTCTATTGATATGCCTGCGGGGCCATCTGAGGTGGCTGTATATGCAGATGATACGGCTAATCCTGCCTTTGTAGCTGCTGACCTGTTGTCTCAGGCCGAACATGGAGTAGACAGCCACGTATTTCTGGTTTCTGTGAGTGAAAAGTTACTTCAGGAGGCTCAGAAGCAAGTAGAAGAGCAAGTGAAACAACTTCCCCGAATGGCAATGGCAGCACAAACATTGCAACACAGCAAAGCTATTCTGGTAAAGGATGAAGCTGAAGCGATTGAGTTACTCAATCAGTATGCTGCTGAACACCTGATTCTGGCAACAGACCGAGCTGAAAACCTTGCACCTCTGGTTACTAATGCTGGTTCTGTATTTATGGGACATTATACGCCGGAAGCAGCAGGAGATTATGCATCTGGTACCAACCATACACTACCTACCAATGGATATGCCCGTGCATACAGTGGCGTGTCGGTAGATAGCTTTGTGAAAAAGATTACTTTTCAGCAGATTACAGCCAGTGGTATTCAGCAGGTAGGACCTATTGTAGAGCAGATGGCAGAAGCAGAAGAATTGATGGCCCATAAAAATGCAGTAAGCATTCGTCTGGCATCCTTGTCCTGATAAAAAAGTTAGCATATTCATACTTAGTTTGTATCCATGCTGTTCTGAACAGCATGGATATTTTTTTATTCAGAGGACTTTACAATATGATCGGAATTCTGTTCAGAGGGAGCTACTTAGCAATAGGATATAGGTTGTTAATCAAAGGTGTTTTTGACCATTATTCAAATCATTTTTGCGTTTGACTAGAATACCGATCATTTTCATGCAACTATTCGAATAATGGTCACTTTCTTCATTGACCTAAACTCTGTTCACTTTCACAGGTGACTGGAATTTAGTTCAAACTTTTGTTTCACTGGAGTTTCTGTTGTTTTTTCAAACTATCGGAATTCTGATCATCTTTTTAACATATCAGATTGCTGATTATTGTCAGCTGTTTTGCATCAATAGAAAGTTGTGCTGTCAAAAGAATTGATACTTTTGCCATCCCCATATTTAATTTAAAAGAACCACTCTTCTTTGGACTTGAAGGAAAGTAAATAAAATTAGTATGACACATCAGCAAATCCTAGACAAACTAGCAGCTAAATATCTGGTACAATCTATTGACGATGACATTTCAAGGCTAACTTGGTATGCCATGGCTTATGATAAACAGGGAAACCAACAAAGTCATCTTACCTATATTCTCCCAAAGCTTTTATTGCGTTGGAATTGTATACTGCATGCTGATAGCAAAGAAGTATCAGAACATTATAAGCAGAAGGCTGTTCTTGCTTTAGCCGTTACACTCCATAAGTATGGTTTTGCAGATCCAGTACTGACCCAAAATGCTATTCAAGCAATTGATCTGCTCAATCAGGAGGTTGTATTGAGTGATGGCTTTTTCAGAAAGTCAGAAGAGATTAAAAAGGTGATAAGTGCTGCCCCTGTTGCGTTAAAACGTAAACCTGCGATGCCTGAGAGTATCACCTTTTACAGACCCAAAGATGTAGTATCTATACAATTGGACGGAAAGTTTTACGCAGCATATATACATAAGCTAACAGGACCTAACGAAGCTCCAATCATTGAATTTTATGAAGGAGAGTTTGATTGTGTTCCCATAATTCAAGATCTGGACAATCGGAAGGCCAAAGGGCAGAGATACAATGATGATAAAGAGAGAATTGCCCGTTTTGCTATCTATGGAATGAAGTATATGCCAGATCTGGCCAATCAGATTCAGTTGATTGGTGCATGTATCGAAAGTACGCCTGCAAACGAACATTTAACAGCATCTGTTGGATTATATACTATGAGTGATTTGTTCGACATACAGTCTGATATTCAGCAAATGTTTAGATAGACTGAATGGTGTTAAATGAAATATAAGTTGTTCATTTTCTGTGTTAACACACCTTTCTTCCTTCTTTTGAAAGACTAGAAATCCTTTCATCACTAAGCTTGGTTTTAGCCTATTTTTTCTTGTAAATTTGACTAACTACTTATCCCCGGTCAAATGAAAAATAACCAAGCAGGTGCACCTGATTTGTTCGCGCATTTCAGGGACGACTTCCGTTCAGGGCTAGTCGTATTTTTAGTTGCATTACCATTGTGTTTAGGGATTGCGCTTGCTTCTGGAGCCCCCTTGTTCTCGGGTATCCTCTCCGGAATTATTGGTGGTCTCGTGGTTGGTTCACTGAGTGGATCTTCCCTGAGCATTAGTGGACCTGCTGCTGGACTTACTGTTATTGTATTAAGTGGTATACACAGAGTAGACAATCATTTTGAAACATTTTTACTAGCAGTGGTTATTGCAGGCATTCTACAAATTATATTGGGTTTTCTTCGTGCAGGAGTCATTAGTTTATTTTTTCCCAGTGCTGTTATCAGAGGGATGCTTGCTGCAATCGGAATTATCCTGATACTGAAACAAATCCCACATGCATTAGGTGATGACAAAGATGCAGAAGGTGAATTTGAGTTTTTTCAGCTGGATGGCGAGAATACATTGACTGAAATTGCGAATGCCATCGGTGATCCTCAGTTTGGTGCCGTACTGATTAGCATTGCTTCTATTATTGCATTACTTTCCTGGAATGCATTGGAAAAGCGAATGCGTAATCTTCAGTTTATCCCTGCTTCACTGGTTGTTGTGATTGTTGGCACATTGATTAACATTGTTTTCTCAACTTATATTCCGGTTTTATCTCTGCAGCCTATTCATATGGTGAGTTTACCTGTAATCAAAGGCTTGCAGGAGGTGCCTAATCTGGTGGTATTTCCAGACTTTTCACAAATAGGTAACCCTAAAGTATACATTACTGCTATTACAATTGCTATTGTTGCCAGCCTGGAAACTCTTCTAAATATAGAAGCAACAGATAAGCTAGATCCTCTCAAACGACGTACCCCTGCCAATCGAGAGTTAAAGGCGCAAGGAGTAGGAAATTTAGTGGCTGGACTCATTGGTGGGATTCCGGTTACATCAGTTATTGTTCGTAGCTCCACCAATATCTTATCAGGAGCCAAATCCAAGTTGTCAGCTATCATTCATGGGGTACTTCTTTTGATGAGTGTTTTATTTTTTGCCCGGTTCATGAACTACATTCCATTAGCTTCATTGGCTGTCATTCTCATTTTTGTAGGATATAAGCTGGCTAAATGGGAAATCTTTCAGGAAATGTATAAACTGGGATTATCCCAATTCCTACCCTTTATTGTGACAGTGGTAGCCGTTATTTTTACTGATCTGCTAATAGGAATTGGTATTGGTATGGTTGTAGGTATCTTTTTTATTTTGAGAGAGAATCTGAAAACTTCGTATTTTCTGACAACAAAGATCAATCAGAAAAACAGACATATACATATTGATTTGAGTGAGCATGTTTCATTTTTGAATAAAGCCAGCATTGCCGAGATTCTGGAAAATCTGCCGGATAACAGTACTGTTGAGATCGATGGGACAAAGTCTACCTTTATTGATCATGATGTATTGGAGGTAATCAAAGATTTTCAGGAAACTGCCAAAGCTAAAAATATCACACTAGGCTTTGTTAATCAGGTTAATAGAACATACAATATAAAGCTTCCTGAAAATCACAATCATGAGCATAACCATGTTCAGAATACCTATCAGCAGTTATTGGTGAATAATAAAAAATGGGTTGCCGAAAAATTGAATATGGACCCTGATTTTTTTGAAGATATGGCTAAAGGCCAGCAGCCTAGGTTTTTCTTTATCAGTTGTTCGGATAGCCGGGTACATCCCAATGAAATAACAGGCACACAACCTGGCGAAATGTTTATTCACCGAAATGTTGCCAATCTGGTAGTAAACACAGACTTAAATTTTATGTCTGTGTTGCAGTATGCAGTGGAAGTACTGAAAGTAGAACATATTATTGTCTGTGGACATTATGGCTGTGGTGGCGTAAAAGCTGCACTGGAAAACACGTATCATGGATTAATAGACAAGTGGCTGCTAAATATCAAAGATGTATACCGGCTGCATAGAGCAGAACTCGATGCCATCACTGAACAGGATGAGAAGTTTAAGCGAATGGTAGAGTTAAATATTCGGGAGCAGGTCTATAATATCCATAAAACCTCTGTTGTGCAAAAAGCCTGGAGTTCCAATGCCCGGTTACGGGTACATGGCTGGGTGTATGACATCCGTGAAGGTATTGTGAAAGACCTGCAAATACGTCCAGAAGATATCTTTCATGAATACGGCCATATCTACAAGCTGGATTTTAAGGAAGAGTAAAATAGTGGGCAGTAATTACTGCCCACATATATTTCAGCTTATTGTAACCGGATATAACGAAAATGCAATAGGCTTATCTGAAAACAGTATTTTAGTTTTACTCCATGTATCTCTAAAAAAATCTGATTGCCGGTATGCTTCCAGCGCTGCCGCATTTTCCCAGTGACTCAACGTACTGTAAATAACCGGGTTGTCGGCATCCTGCAATAACTCTACATGAAGACATCCCGGAAAACTGCGAATGATAGGTTGCGACTGCCGGAAAATAGTATGGAAGTCTGCAACCTTGTCTATCTGGAATGTCATACGTACGATACGAACCAGCATAAAAGAGATTAATCTAGATATTTTGCATTTGATTATATAAATCAATGAGAATCACGTGTAACCACACTGCCCGACTTACCTTTCAGAAAATCCATATCTGCTCCCAAATGTGCTTGCTCTACATGCTGAATATACAGATTTACGTAGCCCCGAGGTGGTTGAGCACGTAATTGCGATTCCCATTCGCGGCGACGTTCTGCCAGCTCCTCATCGGATACTTCCAGATGAAGGCTACGATTTGGTACATCCAGTGAGATCCAATCTCCATTTTGTACCAATGCCAGTGTACCACCTGCCGAAGCTTCCGGAGAAACATGTAATACCACTGTACCATATCCTGTACCACTCATACGACCATCCGAAATGCGTACCATATCTGTAACACCTTGTTCGAGTAGCTTCTTGGGTAGAGTCATATTTCCTACTTCTGCCATACCCGGATAACCTTTCGGACCTACGTTTTTTAACACCATAATCGAGTTTGCATCAATATCTAGATCTGGGTCGTCTACACGGGCATGATAGTCTTCAATGTTTTCGAACACTACTGCTTTACCCCGATGAGTCATCAGGGCAGGAGTGGCAGCCGATGGTTTAATTACAGCTCCATTGATTGCCAGGTTACCTTTCACTACTGCCATTCCTGACTGAGGTTTAAAGGGATTTTCCAGTGTACCAACTACATCTCGATCGTAGCAAGGGGCTGCGTTACAATTTTCCCACATTGTTTTTCCATTCACCGTCAGTGCATCTTTTCGAATCAGTGATTCCAGTTCTTTAATCACTGCAGGGAGTCCTCCGGAATAATACAGGTCCTCCATAAAATGTTCTCCTGAAGGCTGAATATTGGCAATCAATGGAATATCATGTGACAATGCATCAAAGTCATCCAGTTTTAAGTCTACTCCAATACGTCCGGCAATTGCCAGTAGGTGTATCACAAAGTTGGTTGAACCGCCTATAGCGGCATTGACAATAATGGCATTTTCAAATGCTTCGCGGGTAAGTATCTTAGACAGATACATCTCTTCACGAACCATATCTACAATACGTCTTCCGGAAAGATGTGCTAATACCTTTCTGCGGGAGTCTGCTGCCGGAATCGAAGCATTATTAGGCAGAGATAAACCCAGCGCTTCAACCATGGATGCCATTGTAGACGCTGTACCCATTACAGCACAGTGCCCTGGTGTTCGAGCCATACAAGCTTCGGCCTCGACAAATTCTTCCTGCGACAGATCTCCGGTTTTGTACTGCTCGGCCATGTG
Source organism: Xanthocytophaga agilis (assembly GCF_030068605.1). Classification (NCBI taxonomy): domain Bacteria; kingdom Pseudomonadati; phylum Bacteroidota; class Cytophagia; order Cytophagales; family Rhodocytophagaceae; genus Xanthocytophaga; species Xanthocytophaga agilis. The sequence continues at coordinate 159,883 of NZ_JASJOU010000016.1, read as the reverse complement.
CCATACATCCGAAGTACCAATATATTTACCTCTCCAGCGTCCTTTCATCATAGGGCCTCCTGATATTACCAATGTGGGGATATCTACACTACAGGCACCCATAATCAGGGAAGGAGTAGTCTTATCACAACCACACATCAGTACCACACCATCTATCGGATTGGCACGAATGGATTCTTCTACATCCATGCTGGCCAGGTTCCTGTAAAGCATAGCCGTTGGTTTAATCAGCGTTTCTCCCAATGATGTGACAGGAAATTCCACAGGAAAACCGCCTGCTTCCCATACGCCTTTTTTAACAGATTCTGCCAACTCCCGAAAATGTCCATTGCATGGGGTCAACTCAGACCAGGTATTACAGATGCCAATTACAGGTTTTCCTTCAAATTCATCATGTGGGATACCCTGATTTTTCATCCAAGCCCGGTATATAAAACCATCTTTGCCTTTTTTTCCAAACCACTGCTGAGAACGAAGTTTCTTTTCCATAATTCAGGTAATGCAATAAAGATTGAAAAGTGAATAATAATGGATCACATATATGTCGATAGATACAAGTATAGATAGAATTATTGGAAATATTCTATGGGAGAATTACAAAGTACAATGTTTTTTGATTGCATATAGACTAGGTGTAACAAATAAATATGATAATAACGCTTTAATAAGGCGAAAATAAGAAAATACCCCTTTAGGGGTATTGACAAGGCATTGAAAATGTGCTTGTTTGATGCTCATTTTTAATCTACAAAAACAGAGGTGTTATCAATCATGAAAAAAGCTATGAATAGAATTCGCCCATTCATTTCAAGTGATATTGATCTATCCAACACCTGGCAGGTCATCAAGTGGTGTGTAGAATTGGGGTGCAACTATGAGAAGTTGCAAATGGCTGTTGACAAGGTGGGTACTTCTCCTGATGCGGTGAGAGATTATCTCAAGAGAGGTGTAATATAGTCCTGTTAGAAAAAAAGCCTAATCCCGGGCAGAGGATTAGGACTTTATATAAAGAATAGTTGTTTTGAAATAACCTTCTTTGTTTTCGTAATACCATTCAGTTACGGGTTCTTTGACTCCATAAAAAGAAGAATACCAGCCGTCTTTGGTTTGGAGAACAATAGAATTTCCATTCTTGCCTTCACACACAATCTTCCAGCCCTGAGTCTCAAAATCCGGATGTAGATGCCAGCGTTGATATACTGGAAGATTCTTCTGTTTGATCTCTTCTGGCAGAAGTAAGGTATCTTCTATCTCCCAACGGGGCTCATTCTTATACTGGACGATTTTCCGATGGTGAAAAATCTTTGAATGAACTTGTTGATATACATGAACTTTTCCTTCAAATACAATACGATCTTCCTGATCTGTCAACGTTGCTCCTGCAGCCTGACTCCAGTAATACCATATAAAGCGTCCTCCTTTCAACATCTGATCCAGATCTCCCAGTTGAATGGTATTGTGAGAGGCTGTTCCCATAAAATATTTTAGCAAGCCTGGTTCTGTATTGTACTTATACGATCCTGCATCCCGCATCAGGTTAATACCCTTATACCAAATATCTATGTGCAGATTATCTGCTTGTGATGGGCGGTCAGGATGATTGCCACACCGAACAGATGCAAACTTGTCTGGATCACGCAGTACATAGAAACCCGTTTGTCTGCCTGAATTTTTGTCCAGAGCTAATGGTGAAGCAAAACTTTGGTCTTTGGTAAATGCAGGAAAAAAAAATGTTTGTTTTCTCTGTCCTTGGAGTCCATACCAGAATATATCTTCTTCCCAGATACCATTCACATACAAGGGCTTTTGATGAAAGAAGTAGTATAGTGCGTTCAACTGTGGACGATAATCTCGATAGGTACACGAATTGAGTCTGAAGAATAATGCGCCATCATTTGCCCCATAGTTGGGTAAGTGCCCAGTAACAGTATCCTGGTGTTGGTATAACAGATTCAGCGATTTATATACTCTGTCATACAGTTTATCCTCAAAACGATCTCCATTGCGTTCTGCCAGAATAAATGCCCAGGTAAACAACTGCATTGTTACCCGATGATAATTCATGGAGAACTGCAAGTACGATCCATCTTCATAGATCTGATATAAACCTTCTTCTGTAAGCCATTGTTTTCCATTTTTTCGCCATTCTGCACTTTCCGGAAAGAAAGGATACAGCAAGCCTACCAGGTATAGTCCCAGACATTCTGTGATGGCGTGATTGTTCCGGACAGCAATTCTGGAAAAATCTATATTTGCTGCCACATGCTGGGCTTGCCAGTAAATAGAGTGAAGGATGGTCTGGAACCGATCTTCCGTAAGTTCAGGTGAGTTTTTGTAATAATGAAGAGCAAACGTCCAGTTTAGAATCCGCAACGAAGTTTCCTGACTACATACATAGTTAGGACCACAATTCAGAGGATTTTTTTCAATCCAGTCTTCTATTTCATGGAATACAAATGCTGCCCGATCTATTTGTGTATGGAAGTCATACCGGATCACAGGATATAAGTAGGCAAAGCGTGACTTTTCCCATACAAACTTGATATCGCCAATCTTAGGGTCAAGTTCCCGTATGGTAGACCAGTGTTGTATAGGTGAATACTGATACTTTGTTTCAGGATGAGTTAGCCAGTTATAGTCTTTTCCCAGGTATTGAAAACTTGCATTGAAAAAGGGAACATGGCCTGTATCAATCAATTCATTCTCTACCGAAAGCGATTCCAGTGTATTTTCATCTAAAACTGAATCCTTTTTTATGTGTACTAAGGCTTCTCTGGAAGGGAAGAAAAAATGTACAGGTTGGCCTTGCCAGCCTTCCAGTGTAGTGAATGCAGTAAAGGGAACATTCGTTGGAAAAGTTCTTTGCAGCCATCCACTACGTTTCTTTACTTCATAGGAAACACGAAATAGAAAAGCTCTCCAGCCCATCTGACAAATAAGCCTGGAAAGAAGAATAAGTTTTTTCAATGAATAAAAAGGTATATATATGATTCTTGAATCTGAAATAAAATCTCTTTTCCTATCAGACTGTAAAAGAGTCAACAAAGTTCATGAAATAATAGTACAAAGTAAATTGTATCCTTTGTGACTTCCCAAATTGAATATATCCTGTTATTAATTATCTGCTTCAACTATTGGCTATAAAAGCTATACGTTTTCAAATCGCAGAGTTTACCAATTAAAAAAGCCTCCAGCAATGGAGGCTTTTCGATTCTTAACCCAAGTATTGTTAGTCCATTATAAATGGATAGTTTGGCTCTGCATATACATCTTTGAATGCTTCAGATGGATCTGGATATGGAGACTCTTCTGCAAAACGTACAGATTCATCTACCTGTTCTTTGATCTTCTCATCAATAGCATTCAGATCTTCTTCAGTTGCCATTTTGTTATCCAGAATGGTTTTCTTTACCAGTTCGATTGGATCTTGTAAGCGCCACTGTTCTACTTCTTCTCGTGTACGGTATTTCTGAGGATCAGACATGGAGTGTCCTTTGTAACGATACGTACGTAGTTCCAGTAAGGTTGGACCTTCGCCACTACGGGCACGGTCAGCAGCACGGGAAATCGCATCATGTACAGCTTCTACATCCATACCGTTTACTGGCTCAGCCGGCATATCATAGGCTTCACCCAATGTGTAAAGATCTGTTACATTAGAAGTACGGGATACAGAAGTACCCATTGCATATCCATTATTTTCAATACAGAAAATAACAGGTAATTTCCACAGCATTGCCATGTTAAAGGCCTCATGCAAAGCTCCCTGACGTACAGCACCGTCTCCCATATAGCAGATACACAGGTTTTTGGTTCCCTGATATTTTTCTGCAAATGCAATACCTGCACCCAAAGGAATCTGTCCACCTACAATACCATGTCCACCAACAAATCCTACACTTTTATCAAATATGTGCATAGAACCACCTTTTCCTTTAGAAATACCAGTAGCCTTTGCAAACAACTCCGCCATTACTGCATTAGGGCTTGTGCCCAGTGCCAGCGGATGAGCATGGTCACGATATGCTGTAATGTATTTGTCTCCTTTTTCTAAAGCAGATACTGCTCCTGCCGCACATGCTTCCTGACCAATATACAAATGACAAAATCCACGAATCTTTTGTTGTCCGTATAACTGCCCTGCTTTTTCTTCAAACTTCCGCATCAATTGCATGCTTTCATACCAGTACATATATGTTTCCCGAGGGTATGACGCTTTTGCTTTTTTTGCACCATTGCTTTTTGCTTTTGCAGCCCCTTCACTTACTGTTGCCAAAGGGTCTTTTTTCTTGGATGCTTCGTTTGTTTTAGCTTTCGCTGCCTTTGTTTCTTTAACTGCCATATTTAATAAATAAGTAGATGAGCAAATTGTGCAAATTACTAACTAAATGGAATCACTCCTTTACTAGTTTAAAGCAGGTAATTTGGTACACTGTTTTAAAAAAGGGTATTTCAGGAGAAATAGAGGCTTTTTGTGGAAACCTGACACCGATTTCCAATAGCCCTGCGAAAATACACAAAAAATGTTTATACGCGAAAGATGATAGAAAAAAGACAAAAGTGCACAACAGAAGAAGTGGGATAAAGAAAAAGATAGTATTTTGGAAACCTATTCAGCAACAGGGATGTACAGGACATCTCTTCTGACTCAGAATCTATAGTTTGGAATATGTACCTTGAGCGAATACAGCTACTTAATTTTAAGAATCACGAAGAACTTTCTCTTACCCTTAGCCCTTCGGTCAATGGTATAGTTGGTATAAATGGCAGTGGAAAAACCAGTCTGCTGGATGCGATTTATATGTTGGCACTAACCAAAAGTGCTTTTAGCCAGACAGATGCACAATGTATCCGGCATGGTGCAGAGTTTTTTATGATTGATGGTGTGTTTAAAGAAACATCTTCTGGTGAGACATCTGCCAGAGGGCAGCAGGTAACTTGTAGTCTGAAAATCGGAAGCCGAAAAGTAGTGATGCTGGATAAAAAGGCCTATGAGCGGTTAAGTGAGCATATTGGAAGATTCCCTGTTGTACTTATCTCTCCTGATGACACAGATCTGATCCGGGATACCAGTGAGCTACGTCGCAAGTTTTTTGATAATATGCTATCTCAACTGGATCATAAGTATCTGGATACCTTGATGCAGTACAACAGTGTAATGAAGCACCGGAATAGTTTGCTTAAACAATTTTATGAACGCAACTACTTTGACAAAGACCTTCTGGAAACATTTGATACCCAACTTTTGCCTTTGGGAGATATTATACATCAGAAACGCCATCAGTTTATCCAGAGTTTTGTGCCACTGGTACAAAAATACTATGCATTTATTAGCGAAAGCCGTGAAGAGGTAGATCTTATTTATGAATCGGAGTTGTTTGAAAGCAGCTTCAAATATGACTATTCCTTTGCTATGAAACGGGATTTACAGTTGCAGCGCACAACCAAAGGAATACATAAAGATGATTTTGTATTTGAAATAAGTCGCTATGCTCTAAAGAAATTTGGATCACAGGGTCAGCAAAAGTCGTTTGTTATTGCGCTAAAGCTGGCTCAGTTTGAAATCCTACAGAAAGAAAAAGGCTCAAAACCTTTATTATTACTAGATGACATCTTTGATAAGCTGGATGATCTTCGGATCAACAAGCTCATTGAAATGATTACCAATCAGACATTTGGACAACTATTTATAACAGATGCTCGTCCTGAGCGAAGTCGTCAGATCTTTGCTTCACTGGCTACCGATGTGCGAATGTTTGAGATTGAGAAGTAAAGTGTACTAGCTTATCAGAAATCTTTTAGATAGAGACTCTCTAGTTTAGAGATCATCTGTTTTAATGCAAATCGCTCCTGTACACTTTTTATGCCATTTTCAATCAGTGTCTTCTGAAGGTTAGGGTCAGCTAGTATTTTTTTACATGCAGCTGTAATGGCATCACTATTCTTAAAAGGAACAACCAATGCGTTGTTGCCGTCCTGAATAAATTCTGCAGCTACCCCGGAAAGAGTAAAAACAGAAGGGATTCCTGCTACCAACGCTTCTACATAGGTTTGTCCAAATGCTTCAATATCTGTAGTAATAGATACATGAATAAAAATGTCAAAGATTTGATAGAGAGAAAACAAATCTTCTTCAAATGGGATCTCTGTGTAGCTATTAGATGGAAGTGTTTGTAATAATTGCTCAATCTCCTGTTTATAATTTCCATTGGCATTGGCCAGCACCAGATGGGCATTGGGATAGAAATCAAGCAATGCTTTAAATGCCGGAATAATATATTGGATACCTTTTAATTCAAAATACCTAGATATAACCCCAATTACGGGATACTTGCCTATCGTTCTATATTTATCCTTTAACTGAGTTATTTTCTCCTCTGAAGTCTCTCTGAACTTTTCCAATTCAAACCCATGATGGATTAGGGTAATCTTGTGTGGATCTACCTTCTCTTTTTCGATTAGCACTTGTTTTACATTTTCGCTAATAGCGATTATATCTGATGCCATCCAGTTAATGAAGCGATCATACCAAACTGCACGTGGGAAGTATTGGTGGTGAAATGTAGCATGATGTCTGGTAAAAATACGTTTTTGAATGCCTGCTAATCTTGCAGCGATAAGTCCCGCAATATTTGCATCAAATAGGTGACAGTGTATTATCTGTATTTGATTTTTTTTTAAGAATTGCCGAATTTGAGATATAGCTCCCGGCAAATCTTTTTTGCCATGATAGGAAATACGAATAAAAGGTGTTTTGTGCTCAGTAAGAAAACGTTCTAGCACAGAATCTCCTGGATTAAGCAGTATAAAACTTAGATCAAACTTTTCTTTGTCCAGATACTGGGCTATCCATTCGAAAGCTAATGCTTTATTAATATTCGACAGAATATAAGTAATTCGTATTTTTGACATTCTGTTTTTAGAAAATACTACTGAAATATTTACTGGTTTTTGCTGTATATCAAATTCATTTGCTTCCGTTTTACTACATAAGTCAGACAAATTCCAGCAGAAGCCGCCAGAAAAGGGTACGCAAAGCAGATAAAACGTATTTCAATTATCTTTACAAAGAACGGGAAAATCGAAATCCCATATATTACCACAAGAGCAAGAAAAATACTTTGAAGGTTTCTTTTTAGTATACATACTATCACTCCTCCTATACCTGCCAGTAAAATAAACCAGTAGAGAAATGATTGACTTAGCTTAACGAATATACTTACGAAATCTTTATTTTGCTTCATTTCTGCGAGTGATGGCATTGGGAGCTGGCCTGTACCACTATGCACCAGAAATATTTTTAATAGGCGGAAGTTGTTTAAAATATAAAAATCAAAAGGCTTCTCATGACGATAAGTATCTATATATCGAGTAAAAATCTGGTTCAGCTTTATTGCTTCGCTCTTTTCATTGGTTAGATCTGCGGAATTTGTATGTCGGCGTGTGCTTTTAAACATGGAAAGGTCTGATGAAAATACACCAAAGCGATTTCGATAGGCCAGAAATTTTTTCTTTGCCATTTGTAAGGAATCAATGTTGTATGCTGAGGTGTAGATATGAGGAGGAGGTGTATAACTCTTTTCTGCAAAGCCAGAATCAAAGAACCACGCTGCGAGTGTATTGTACTCATAAAAAATGCTATTATCGCCAACTGTATGTATCCAATGGTAGGCATGATATTCCACATCTTTAACAGGATCACCCGTACGATGTATCCATGAATTGTATTGGAAAGGTATCAAACGTCCCGAAACAAGATAATTGCGCACCAGCCAACTGGTTTCAATAATCCCGAATATAGAAACAAAGAAAATCATTGCTGCTATTATTTTCTGCTTTGTCATCAAAGTTTTGAGACGAACAACTACAAACAGTATAATCAATAGGAATAAAGGGGCTGCTGTTGGACGTATAAATGTACTTAACATGAGAAACAGACCAGCCCAGAAAAGCTTTATCAAAACATCCCGATAGGAACCAGGCAGGTAAAGAAGTTTAATAATTGAATAAAGAGAGAAAATAAGGAAACTTATAGCCAGGCTTTCGGATATAAGAAAACCATCGTACATACTTACAAAGGCAGATACTGCATATATGCCAAAAATACAATAGAACACGCCTGAAAACTTATAGATGTAGTAGCCTGTCATTGCAAGATAGTAGACAGAAATACCACTCAATAGAATCTGCAGGATGATAAGTAAATTTTTAGCTGTATGCTCATTGCTGAAAAGTCTGAACGCAAGATAAAAGATTCCATATCCTGGTGTTCGGATATATTGAGAGACTGGTTCATTAACATCTTCTATATAGCTACCAGACTTTAAAAAATTCTCAATAGGAAGAACATAGGACTTAGTTGCAAATGTTTCGATGTACAAACTTCCTGGTGAATGTTTCTCCACTCCTGTAGAGAAAAAATATAAGTAAAACATGGTTTTTATAATAATACCAATACTTATCCAGATGATTTTTTTTTCAGGAGCAGGAATTTTCATGCAGGTAACTAAAACGCATCAGACTAGTATGAAACTACTATTTATGCAGACCTCACTAGCTGAAAATTGAAAGATTATAGTAAAACATTTAATGTTGGTGCAAATAAAAGGATTTTCAGGTATATTTTTAACGTGTTCTTCTTACAACGTTTCAGTATGGTCTCACTATATATTTTAGTTTTTGTGAGAGGTGCAGCCTTCTTACGAAAAAGCCATGGATAACTAACTTATCCATGGCTTTTATATGTAGTTTGATAAATAAGTTAGATCACCTCTTAGTTCGATTTTTTTAACGATACCAAGTAGGCAACCAGATCTACCAGTTCCTGAGTAGTCATATTATCAGCTAGTCCTGAGGGCATCATCGAACTCTCCATTTGTTTGATAGAGGCAACTTTAGCCATCTTGTAGTTACTTACTATTCCTCCCGGCATTTTCAGTTGTAGATCTGTTTCTGTTTTGCTGGCAATGATACCTGCTATGGTACTACCATCTTTAAGCTTTATTTCATACCCTTCATAGCCAAAGCTGATACCAGCATCTGGGTGCATGATAGAGATATACTGAGCTTCTCTCGGCAACTTGCTACCAATCTCTGATAGCTTTGGACCAAAATCCATTCCTTCTCCTTTTACCTGATGGCAAACCGAACAATTGTTTTTAAAAACGGTAACACCATTTGTAGCATCCCCCTTCATAGTCAGCATCTGATCCAGTGCAGGATGTTTTTGTACTGTAGCTGTTTTTCCCAGATAGCTGGCCGCTTCAGTTCGCACACTTTTTCTCCAGGCTCCACTTACACTATTGACAAGAGAAGCTTTTAGTTCTTCAGGCACTTTGCCTTCTTTTAACAGTGTCAGTACCCGTTCTTCTCCATCCCAGCTATTGCCAATGCGGCCAGCTGCTTCTCTCCGGAGAGATAAAGAATTTTTAGCGTTAAAAGCCGTTGCTTCCAGAATTTGAAGAGATTCTTTACTACCTACTGATCGTAAGGCAGTCAACATACCCACAGCCTGTTTTTCATCTTTACCATTAATAATCTCCCTTACTTTACCGCCTCCATTTTGTTTTAACAGAAGCCCAGCAGCATCTCTGCCCAAACGATCACCATTTTTTTCCAGAGCCATTTTCAGTAAGCGATCATTTTCTTCTTCCAATTCGTATCTGCTTACTAGTTCCAGATATTCTTGTGTACCCTGCACAGATGTAAGTACCTTTCTAAGGGCATTCATTGCCGTTTCAGAACGACGAACAGAAGCAGGGTCCAGGTGATTGAGAGCTAATTTGTTAATCTGAGTCTGATCTGAATTACTGCCTTCCAGCATTTTCAACAATGCTATAGATTTAGCATTGACATCTGGAATGAAGTCAAATGCACGGAAATAACGCAATCGCAGACCAACATCTGTAGAAGACTCAGAGGCAAGTTTGGCAAGAAGAGGTACCGCCTGTCCTGTACGCGCACGCCAGATAATATCCCGATTGGCAGGGCTTGCTGCAACATCTGCATCTGTTCCCGCTACTTTTAACCACGCTGAAAAATAGCTGTCCCATTGTTTATCCGCACCAATGCCCAAAGCCTCCAGATACCAGCGGTCTTTTCCGTCATATTGTTGTGCCAGTTTTGCCCATAAGGCAGGTGCCTCTGCGCTGGAGTTATGATGGAGTGCAATCACACATTCTCTCCGAACCTGAGCATCCGGATCACTGACCAATTGTTTTACATATGGAATAATATCCAGTTTCAACTCACGGGCAGCACGTAACGCTGTAATTCGAATATCCGGATTGGCATCTTTTAATGCCATTTCTACATATCTTTTGCCTTTACCATCTATTTTGGTTAATAACCATAATGCCCTTGCCTGCATACGAGGATTCTGAGCATTTGCCTTATAATATTTGGAAAGTGCTTTTTCTGCCTTGGTACCCATGTTATGTATAGTATTCCATGCTTGATATCGCACAGACAGGTTTGGGTTTTCCAATGCTTTCAATGCGTCTTCTATTGTACTTAGATTATAAGTAGGGATCTTATAAGGTGTGTTGGATGGGGCAACTCTAAAAATCCGTCCACGATTCTGATCACCAGCCTGGTGTCCACCTACACCTGGATCATACCAGTCGGCAACTAATAATGAACCATCAGGTGCTACACATACATCAGATGGGCGGAACCATTGATCACGTACGCCTTCCATTATATTTATGATAGAAGCCTTGTAACCAGCACCATCTTTAGAGACAGGATACGAACGAACTACATTGGGACCTGCATCACAGTGAATCATCTGATTGCGGAAAGGTTCTGGAAGCAATGCGCCTTCGTATACCACCATTCCTGTAGGAGAGCCAGCACCTGTTTGTAACAGATTGGGAACTACGCCCGGGTCATTTAGGTGCCAGTGACGGCGAGGGATTTCTGGTTCAATGTTGGTACGATTAGCTTGCCATCCTGCCCCCGTTATCTCATCTGTATAACCATAGTTTCCATATTCCATTACATAATTAATACGAACACCTTTGTTGCCATCATCATCATTGTCTGATTGCCAGAGAGTACCATAGGAATCTACGGCTACTTCATAATTATTCCGGAAATTTTGTCCCAGTACCTCCAGATTTTTAAAGTCAGCATCACAACGGAATACTACGCCTTGTTTATAGTTTTTCACAGCAATCTCATTGCCTTCTATATCTTTGATAAATCGGTTTTCTTTATCCTTTAGCTGTTGTCCTTCATTTCCAAAGTTGAAATAGAATTTTCCATCAGGGCCAAATACAAAGGCATGCATACCATGATCATGTTGTTCTCCACTTATGCCTTCAAAAACAATCTCTTTTTTATCTGCTTTATCATCTCCATTCTCATCTGTAAACAAATAAACATACGGACTTTGGGAAACTAATACCTTATTACCCATTACCCAGATGCCCAATGGTGCATTAATTTCGGGTCCCTGGTAAAAGACCTTGCTAACATCCGATTTTCCATCACCATTGGTATCTTCCAGAATCATAATGCGGTCGCCTTCCTTGTGACTAGGATTACCATTGATGGCAGGCCTGTAGTTATACGCTTCACATACCCAGACACGTCCCTTTGCGTCTACATCTATATTGGTTGGGTTGGTGATAGTAGGTTCCGATGCAAACAAGGTAGCATCCAGGCCATCGGCTATTTTAAGGCCTAGTAATGCATTTTCAGGAAGTCGTTTCTGCCCATCGGTTAGCTGGCGATACAAGCTATCCAGTACAGTTTCTGGTGGTCGGGTGGTAGTATTTGTCTGATAGGCACTTGCAAACAGCAACATTCCTAACAAGCCAGCAGAAACACCATGAATTTTGGTGATTTTCATAAGTGATAACTAAGGATACAAAAGAGTGTATAAAAAGGTCAAAGAATCATAACCTGGATTCTACAAAGAGATGTAAATTTAATGTATTTTATTGCACATATTAAAGCATTAATGGGATTTGTTTAAGAGTTGCTAGCAAATAATTGTTTGTATGACAATAATAGACAATGTCTGAAGAGCAAGAGAATATAATTAGTTGCACTCTATTTTTCTTTTGTTCTCTTTCTGCCTTATTCACTCTTCTTAATTACCTTTGCCACATGACATTGAAAAATGATTTATTGCTACGGGCTGCCCGTGGTGAAAAAACAGAACGTACTCCTGTGTGGCTGATGCGCCAGGCAGGTCGTATCCTTGCTGAATACCGGGCTGTACGTGAAAAAGCAGGTAGTTTTATTGGCTTAGCTACTACTCCTGAGCTGGCAGCAGAGGTAACTATACAACCAGTTGATATTCTGGGAGTAGATGCAGCCATTATTTTTTCTGATATACTGGTGATTCCCGAAGCTATGGGATTACCTTATGAGATGGTAGAGAAAAGAGGCCCCTGGTTTCCAAATCCTGTACAGACTCAGGCTGATGTGGAAAGACTGAAAGTATCTGATGCAGAAACGGATCTGGGATATGTGCTGGAGGCTATCCGGATTACCAAACGTAATTTGAATAACCGGGTACCACTGATTGGATTTGCAGGTGCTCCATGGACGATATTTGCTTATATGATTGAAGGAAGTGGTTCCAAGACGTTTTCAAAAGCGAAACGGATGTTATATACTGATCCTCAATTATCACATGCACTGCTTCAAAAAATTACGGACAGTACTATTGCGTATCTGAAAGGCCAGATTATAGCAGGTGCTGATCTGATTCAGATCTTTGATTCATGGGCAGGCATTCTCAGTCCGGAACAATACCGTACCTTCTCACTACCATATCTGAAACAGATCTGTGTTGCTATTCAGGGAGTTCCAAAAACGGTTTTTGCCAAAGATGCATGGTTTGCCCGTGAAGAAATAGCCCAGCTGGAATGTGATACCATAGGATTAGACTGGACAATGGACCCGATAGAGTCCAGACAACTGGTAGGGCCCAACAAAACACTTCAGGGCAACCTTGATCCATGTGTATTGTATGCAGACTATCAGACAATAGAGAAAGAAGTGAAGAATATGCTGAAAGCTTTTGGCCCTCAACGTCATATTGCCAATCTGGGACATGGTGTTTATCCGGATACAGATCCGGATAAAGTCCGTTGTTTTATTGAAACAGTGAAAGAATATAGTCACTAATGAAAAAGCCCTGTTCGCAACAGGGTTTTTTCATTAAATGATCTTCCTTCCTAAAATAAGTTGACATAATTTATTAACTTATCAGGGAGAGCCAAAGAAAAAATGATAAACTAGAGATATTCATATGAACTCGTAATGTATGTTTGGTTTGCTAGATGAAAATATGTTTCTTTGAGCACTTCCTGTTTTATAAGCCAACGAATGAAGAGTATAACAGGATGCATATACTAAACTAAATTAAAACCACTGCCACTACCTATGAAAAGACATATTCCTAATATTTTTACATGTGGAAACTTGTTTTGTGGATGTGTTGGTATAGTTTCAGTTTTTAATAATGATCTCATTTTTGCTGCATACATGATTGGTCTGGCCTCAATACTTGATTTTGGGGATGGGTTTGCTGCTCGAATACTTAAATCACATTCTGCTATTGGTAAAGAACTAGACTCTTTGGCTGACTGTGTTACATTTGGGGTTTTGCCTGGTGTAATCTTATATAAGCTTTTGCAAAAAAGCCTTATGGGAGATGATTATAGCTTGGAATTGTTTGTTGTACTACCCTACATAGCGTTTTTGATTACCATATTCTCAGCGCTGAGACTTGCCAAGTTTAATGTAGATACCCGACAAACAGATTCATTTATAGGAGTACCTACTCCAGCCAATGCTTTGTTTGTTGGAGCATTGCCACTCATTTTATGGCAACATCCTCACTGGAACACCTATATCCTTAATCCGCTTGTATTATGTGGGTATGTATTGATAATGAGTTTTCTAATGACTTCAGAAATTCCTTTGTTCGCTTTAAAATTCAAAGATTTTTCTATAGCTAATAATAAAGTCCGTTACCTGTTCCTGTTTCTTTCTCTTGGTTTACTCATCTTCCTGCAATTCGCTGCACTTCCATTAATCATTGTTTTGTACATCCTACTTTCTTTAATTAAATTCTAAAACTCTATAAAAAATCACAGAAATGTTCTTTTTATAATACAGAGCCCTGTTTTAATCCTCTTTTTTTAACAAACCCATTACTTTTATTACTTATAAGAGTTTATTTCCAATTCGCAACCTTTTTTTTTGATTAATTAAGAAATATAATTCATTTTCAAATATTTAGTTTCTACTAGTTAGCATTTTACCCTATAAATCCATAAGCTTATTTATAACTCTGAAGCTTATTCCCTCAGTTTTAACGGGGCATAAAGGCAAAATTACAAGTTGAGGCTATATGCTTGTTTTACATTTTCATTCTTAGGCGTACTTATCTTCAAAGAAGCGAATCAAATCTCTTCGCTACAAGTATGTACTAGTGTTAAACAGATGTAAACAGATATTCTCATGCAGGAAAAATTGCTAATAATTCAGACAGAAAGCGCAGTTATAAAAACATTCGAGGCGGTTTTAGGAAGTGAATACAAGCTTATTGTAAAAAATGATGGCCTTGAAGCTATAGACTGGCTGGAAAAAGGAAACCACGCTGATCTGATTATTGCAGATGCAGGTATGCCTTACCTGAATAGTGTCGATTTTATTAAAGAATTACGTTCCAATATTGCCCATAGAAGTATCCCTATTTTGATATTGTCTGATCTCGATAAAGTCACAGAACGAAATCTATATATACATGCTGGTGCAACAGACTTTGCAATTAAGCCCTTATCCAAATCTCAGTTAAAACAACGTATACGCCAATTGCTTGGGAAATCTACCCTTGATTCTCAGGATGTCCTTCTGGCCAGTTAATTATATCATCACTTTGTCGTAACCAAAGAAGTAAGTGTCAGGTTGAATAACTTTGCACTTACTTTTTATATATAATCGGTGTGTTGACAAATTTTGTTCACTATCTATTTTCACAGCTATGAAAACTAGTATTGCTATTGCTCTTATCCTTATTACTTCTGTTGCCTGTACCTCTGTAGACCCTGCCCATAGTGGCAAAAAGTCTTATGCGGCCAAAGCGCCCAGAAATAAGTCTGCCTGGAAGTAATATCTTACATGTTCGATAATTGAGGAAGTCTTCCCTGTAAGCCTCCTGTGTGAATAGAGATAATGGTATCTCCTCGTTTAAACCTACCCTGGAGAATAAGATCTTCTATTCCTGCTAGCATCTTGGCCGTATAAACCTGGTCAATCAGAAAGTTATTTTCCTGTTCGAAACGATGAATGAAAGAAATTAATTCAGGAGTAGTTTTGGCATATCCACCAAAATGGTAGTTTGTTTCAAGCTGCCAGTTTCTAAAGGGTGGAATAGTTTTCCCCTCCTGTAAATAATACTGTGAGAGTAATTCCTGAATATCACTCTTCAGAAAGTCTCCTCCTTTTAACACAGGTATACCCAGGCAAATGTTTTTGTCATGCAAACCTGCAATTAAACCAGCTATAGTGCCCCCAGTCCCACAGGCACAACTAACATAATTAAAAGGAATATCTATTTCCTCAATGATTTCAGTGCAGCCTTTGACTGCCAATGCATTACTTCCGCCTTCGGGAATCATGTAAAATGAGTCATAGTGTTCCTGAATCTGTTTAAATAACTCAGATTTTTCCTTTAAACGATATTCCTCCCTAGGCCAAAGCTCCAGTTGCATATGACAACTTTGAGCAAATTGAAGCGTTGGAGACAACTGAGCGAATTCCTGACCCCGTATAATACCTATTGTTTCAAATCCAAATAAGGAACCCGCAGCAGCTACTGCATAGAGATGGTTGGAGTACGCTCCTCCAAATGTCAGTAGAGTTTTATACCCCTGTTCTTTCGCACATTGTAAATTGTATTTTAATTTTCTCCATTTATTCCCTGATATTTGTGGATCAATCCGGTCATCACGTTTGATCACCCATTGTACCCCAGCTTTTTCGGCCACAGAGCTATGAATAGGTTGAATGGGCGTAGGTGGTTTATAAAACAGATCTTCTGACATAACTTAGAGGTATTATAGAATAAATTGCAGTATACTAACTGCAAAGAAAGCTGATTTTTATGTTTGAGTTAGTAATCTATTTAATGAAGCAAAAAATATGAACAATGATTTTATTGAAAATAATGAGATCAACGAAGATGGAGATCTGTATGAACATTATCGTATTGTAGTAGATAAAGGACAGTCCTTATTACGGATAGATAAGTTTTTAATGGATCGTATTCCTAATGCTACACGTAATAAAGTACAACAGGGAATCGAAGCAGAGTCTGTTAAAGTCAATGATAAAGTTGTAAAATCCAGCTATAAGATTAAACCATTGGATGTAATTACTGTATCTCTGCCTGAACCTCCACGGGATACAGAAGTTATTCCAGAAAATATTCCATTGGATATAGTATATGAAGATGACGAAGTACTGGTGATTAATAAACCTGCTGGCATGGTAGTACACCCGGCATACCAGAACTGGACAGGCACATTAGTAAATGCGTTGGCCTATCATTTTCAAAATCTGCCCACTACACAAAATGGTGAAGGCAGACCAGGTCTGGTACATCGTATAGATAAAGATACTTCCGGTTTGATGGTGGTTGCCAAGACAGAGTTAGCAATGGCACATCTTGCGCGACAGTTTTATGACCATAGTATTGAGCGGACCTATTACGCAATGGTGTGGGGAGAAATGAATCCTCCACAAGGAATTGTAAATGTCAATTTGGGCCGCAGCCCTAAAGATCGACGTGTTGTAGCGGCATTTCCAGAAGGTGATATTGGTCGACATGCTATTACTCATTATAAAACCCTTAAGGCATTACGTTATATCTCACTAGTACAATGTAATCTGGAAACTGGACGTACCCATCAGATACGCGCCCATATGCAATATCTGGGACATCCTTTATTTAATGATGAAACTTATGGAGGAGACAGAATACTAAAGGGAACTACATTTACCAAATACAGGCAATTTGTTGAAAACTGTTTTAAACTTCTTCCACGTCAGGCACTTCATGCAAAATCATTAGGTTTTCAACATCCCAAAACCCGTCAGTGGATGCAGTTTGACAGCGAGCTTCCTGAAGACTTTTCGTCAGTTCTTGAAAAATGGGAGAAGTATGTAAATACCCAAGACTAATAGAACAGTGAAGTCGTATTAGTGGAATTGTATTTTAATAAAACAAAGAAACTTTTTCACTTTGACACTTGTTCAAGCTTAAGCTTTTTGTAAATACAAATACAAGTTTATACCTGATCTGACATACGGGCAACAGATTTTCTCTCTGGGAAAAAGGTGTAAAAGTTCTGATTTAAATTGCAGGAGTCTTATTCTTTGGCTACTTTGCATACATTTTCCATACAGGTCTAGACCCATTAGTGAATTCATTCTCAGTTGTTAACTTATAAAATTCCCTTTTCTAGTGATTATACTTGCTTTTTTCTTTGCTCACTGGTACATCTCACTATTTTGCCAGACGTTTTTTTTGCATCGGTATGCTGCGCATAAAATGTTTACCATGAATATGTTCTGGGAGAAGTTTTTCTATCTTCTTACCTATGTTTCTCAAGGATCTTCTTTCTTAAGTCCAAGAGGATATGCTATTCTGCACCGTATGCATCACGCTTATAGCGATACAGACAAAGATCCTCACTCGCCACATCATACTGAAAATGTCTTTACAATGATGTGGAAAACAAAGGATATTTATAATGATTACGTAAATTTTCGAAAAGATCCTGAACCACAATTTGATCGTAATTATCCTTATTGGAAGGCCTTGGAGAATATTGGAGACTCATGGCCTTCTCGCATTGCATGGGGTACATTTTATGTATTGGTCTACATTGCTGCCTTTATATGGTTGGATATGCATTGGGCATTTTTCTTCCTGCTACCTATCCATTTTCTGATGGGGCCCGTACATGGAGCTATTGTAAACTGGAGTGGTCACAAGTATGGTTATTCGAATTTTGATAATCACGATAAATCTAAAAATTCTCTGATAATGGATGTATTGATGATGGGAGAGTTATTTCAGAACAACCATCACAAGCTGCCTAATCGTCTGAATTTTGCTGCCAAGTGGTTTGAATTTGATCCAACTTATCCTATTATAAAAGTATTGAGCTGGTTAAATATTATTCAGCTCAAGCCTGTAAAAGTAAAAGCTTAATATATGAAAAAGCCCTGATAATTTCAGGGCTTTTTCATTACTAATATTTCATTTACACACGAATATAAATTTTCTTTCTGTCCAGTATCAGTCCTATAAACCAGAAGAAGAGTACATTTAGAATAGCAAATAGTAAAGATCCGTTATAATCACCAGCTATCGGTTGGAGTACGCCACTGTAAAGCCATCCGGACAGATTAGTATCTCCAACGGGAACCAATGACATAAGTTTGGGAACAATTCCTGACAAGACATAAATGAAAAGTGGATTCTTGCCAAAGATCACAAAGAAGTTAGTCCACCCTTTGTATCCTTTCAGATCAACCAGATAAATAACAACCCCCAGTAGTATCATTGCCAAGCCTGTAGTATGAAATACATAGGAACTGCTCCAGATAGGTTTGTTAATAGGAAATAACATATTCCAGCACAGGGCTATAAATATAGCTAAGCTGCCAAATACAAACAGGTTGGAAAGCATTTCGTATGTGTTACCTTTTTCTTTGATAAACCGACCTACCAAAAAACCAAATATCACAGATGCTATTGCAGGTATAAAGCTAAGCAGTCCTTCCGGATCAAACGCAATGTTTTGTTTCAGGACTTCGCTGTAATACCCATGGTACAAATGATCTTCGCCTAGCAGCCATTTATCCAGTTTCAACACTGCATTACCTTCCAGTGTTAGGTCGCCAAAGCTGAGTAAAATAATCCAGTAACCAATCAGGAGTCCGCAAGCTATAGCAAAGGATTGTTTGGGTTTAAAAAATGCAACAACCAATGCTCCGCCCATGTAGGCAAGTGCAATTCGCTGTAATACCCCGAAAATCCGGAGTTTGTCAAACGTTTTGAAAACCCATTCTCCATCCTGTAATTTGAAAAACGGAAACCAGTTCAGTAGCAGTCCTATCCCGAAAATCAGCAGAGTACGTGTAAAGATTTTTTGCAGCACTTTACCTGTACCTTCTGACACATATTTTCCAATAGCAAAACTCAGGGCATTGCCTACAGCAAACAAAAAGAACGGAAAAACCAAATCAGTTGGCGTACAGCCATTCCAGGATGCATGTCTCAATGGGGCATATACATATTCCCAGCTTCCGGGATTATTGACGAGAATCATTCCGGCAACAGTCATACCACGAAATACATCGAGAGAGAGAAATCGCGGAGAAGACGGTTTGTTTATTAAGGTTTCAGAAGTAGAAATAAGGGTTTGCATAAATAGTAAGTTTTTTCAATTCGAAAATTTACTACTTTCTACATTGTTTTCCCTATCCTTTCTGAAATTTTAGCGGTTTCTCAAGGGAAATATTGTACTTATAGTAGGAGCGATATCTTGTAAGGTATGTTTTTCCACTTTTGCGAGGAAAATTTTTTGTTTTTCACTATGACCATAGATCTCATTCCATTCGAGCCATCGATCATTGCCAAGCACTATATAGTTCACCTCTGTAATCCATAATCCTGCTGCTGCTGGCATACCGGGATCTGTGCAAATGTGAAGATCTGTCAGACCGCCGTCTGTATTGGAGATAGTAAGTGTATGAATCTGCATCAGTTGAGGAGTTTAACTTGATTAACACAAAACGTATACTCTATCTTTATATCTAGGTGAAGTGGCGGATAACAATTATACGTATAGTTGAATATATAGTTTTAATTTTGGTAGAAATAAAGTCAATCCTTTGGCATTTACAAAACTATTCATCTGCTTTATACGTATATTACCCATAATCATACACAAGTTCTGAGAGCTTAATGTGGTCGTAAACTATAAGGAAATGCCTTTATTTCATCAGTAAGCCCTTTTTAGCTCCTATTATCAGATATTATTAGGTCAAAAAGCAACAATATATTTTACTCTTAGACTGATATTTTTGAACATAAGCCAGATAATTTTTGATTTTTTTAAAAATATATGGCGATAAAGACATACCTTGTAGATAAATTCTTCGTTAAGAATACAACCACTATCTATTAAAATTTAATTCTTCTTTATCTTTTAGGTTTAACTCGGTTTCATGCCCAAAGTCACATTCAGTCGTAAAAACACTAGTTTCTATCGTGCCCTCCAATCATCTGTTGATCAGTATTTTTCTGAAAACAATCTTAAAAAAAATGGAAACTGGAGGCTTTACCTAAAAACGGCAGTGTTAATTCCTTCTGCAATAATTTTGTACTTACTATTGCTGACTGTTCCAATGTCTATTTTGCCAGGCATAGCCTTGAGCGCTTTGCTGGGGTTTGTTCTGGCAAGTATTGGATTCAATGTTATGCATGATGCCTGCCATGGAAGTTATTCAAGCAAAAAATGGGTGAATGATCTTTTAGGGCTAACACTAAATGCTTTAGGAGGTAACGCTTTTATCTGGAAGTTCAAGCACAACATTGTACACCATACCTATACCAATGTAGATGGTGTAGATGATGATATTGCCAAAAGCCCCTTAATGCGTCAATGTCAGACGCAGACCTGGGTTCCGGCACATCGTTTCCAACACTTTTATGTGTTTTTGGTCTATGCAATCAGTTCGTTTGCCTGGATATTTCTGATGGATTTTAATAAATACTTCAAACAGAAAGTATTTACTACTCCACTCCAAAAAATGGATAGAAATGAACATATCATTTTCTGGGTAAGTAAAGTCCTTTATGCTATATTCTATATAGCTGTTCCTGTATATTTAGTGGGTTGGCAAGCCTGGGCCATCGGATTTGCTTTCATGCATATCACTATGGGACTTACATTGGCGGTAGTATTTCAATTAGCTCACGTTGTTGAACATACAGAGTTTGAATTTGCAGGTATTGAGCCTCTTCAAATAGAGAATGAGTGGGCTGTACATCAGATTCGTACAACTGCAAACTTTGCAAGAGGTAATAAGATTATATCCTGGTTTGTGGGTGGATTAAATTATCAGGTAGAACACCATTTATTTCCTCGTATTAGTCACATACATTATCCGGCAATTAGTCATATTGTGAAAGCAACTTGTGAGGAGTATAACTTACCTTATCATGAGTTTTCTACTATGAGTGGCGCACTGGTTTCACATGTTCGCATGATGAAAGAACTTGGAAAACAACCAGCACCTGTATTAGTTTAATAAAGTCCTGTAATACAAATGCCTTCCAAAAGTATGTATTTTTGGAAGGCATTTGTATTTACTATGCTCTGAAAAGACTCTGCTATGTAGTTACTTGCAAACATAGATTCCAGAAGTGTAAGAAGGATTAACACCATTTGTCAATTTGGTAATAACGCCATTCTTCCAATAGGCTGCAGTAGCTAGTTTGCCATATGGAGATACATAGCCACCTATATAGACATCATCATCAAAAATGTAAATAGAGTTAGTTACTGTATAATTGTCTCCATCTCTGATGTCGATGCCTTGTCCGTTTTTCCAGTATTTTCCCTGATACGCATTTCCATTCCATTCACCTCCTACCACATACACATCCAAACCTGATACAAAGATTCCATAAGCAATTGTTTTTGGTTCGCTATCGGTCACCTTTACCTTTTCTCCATTTTTCCAATAGCTGATTCCACTCCTGGAATCATTGACCAGTATATAGACATCATTATTTACAATAGTTACGGCCTGTGCATAAGCACTACTTGAACCATCTGTCAGATTTACAACTTTTCCATTCTTCCAGTATTTAGCTATACTATTTGGTCCAATTCGTTCGTAACCCACTGTATACACATTTCCACCTTCCACACAAACAGAAGTAGCTTCTGCATCTTTACTGCCATCTGTAAGGTCAACAGGTATTCCATTTTTCCAGTATTTAGCTATAAGATGTGATCCATTCCATTCACTGCCTGCTACATACACATTTTTATCAAACACAAAAATGGAATTGGCTATGGAAAGAATCTCATTAATATATGAAGTTGTTTCTTTGGTAAGGTTAACAGCCAGTTGATTCTTCCAATATTTTGCAGCTATATTGGGTCCTGTAGGGCCTTGTCCTGCTATATATACTTCATACTCATCTACAAACAAAGACAAACCAATACCATCTGTATCTGTGTCCATAGGAAATTCTATTCCATCTCTCCAATATTTTACCTGGGAGCTATTACCTATCTGTACAGTGCCCCCAACATATACAATAGGTTCTATTTTCATTACAGATTCATCATCCTTTTTGCAGGAAGCTGCCGATAGAGCCAGAAGAAGAACGACTACTCTTACAGACAATTTTATCATACTAACTTTTGGTATTGGTGGGTATTTCATAAATGTCATTCATTAAAAATACGATATAAAAATGGATAGTCCTCATGAAGTCTGATAATAGAATACACAGATCTTCATTTGACCCAATGGTATTGGTATAATGGATAGAGGCTATTATATAATGTGAAGAGTTTTATTATAGAAGAGTTTTATTATAAATGGAAAAGTGAGGCCGATGTAGTATCACAGGCTACATCAACCTCACTTTTTAAAATATAACTATTAAACTAGCTTTCTATTTTTTCACAACTCCTCTGTTTTTGAGCCAGTCTTTAAGTCGGTCTGTCCAGGTTGCCAGAATAGGGTTGTTAGGTGCTTTGCCTACGCCATTTGCCATACCATAACCATGTCCACCCTTTTCATATATATGTAGTTCGGCAGGGACTTTTGCTTTACGTAAACCCATGTAGAATAAGACTGCATTGTCTGCAAGTACCGGATCATCGTCTGTATACATCAGAAAGGTAGGAGGGGTAAAGCTGGTCACATGGTTTTCAGTAGACATATATTCGGCCAGTGTTGAATCCAAGTCCGGACCAATCTGCATATCTCTTGATCCACGGTGGGTATAAGGGGTTGCGAAGGAGATAACCGGATAAATCAGCATTAGAAAGCTGGGACGTGAAGAAGTTTTGTCCAATACGTTTTTGGCTTTGGAATTGCCATTATCAAAGTGTGTACCCAGCATAGAAGCCAGGTGCCCACCTGCTGAAAAACCCATTAACCCAATCTTATCAGGATCGATACTCCACTCTTTAGCCCGGCTACGTATGGTTCGCATGGCTCTGGTCGCATCATGGAAAGCATGTGGGTATCCGTACTTTTTGTGCTCTGCATTGTTAACCCGATACCGGAGTACAAAAGCTGTGATGCCCATTTGATTAAACCAGCGGGCAAAGTCATAGCCTTCATGCTCCATGGCACGATTAATATAACCGCCTCCGGGGCAGATTAGCACTGCTGCCCCGGTAGCTGTTTCTTTGGGAGCGGGAAAGGGATAAATGGCTGGCTTGTCTTCATCAGTATCTCCCAAGGCTCCCGGAGCGCCTTCAGGCCAGAGTAGTATGGGTTCAGGAACTGTAGCTGACACGGTTATAGCAGGAGTTTGAGCAAAAAGCGTAGTGGTCAAAATACATAAAAAAGATAAACTGATAAAATGTTTTAGTTGCATACGTTCATCAGGTGTAAATATGATCTGATAGATTGGATAGGAGGCAAAAGATACAATGGTTCCTTTAGTTTATCAAAAAGTAAACTAGAATTTGTTCTATAATAGGAGAGAAGAGTCCTAAAGTTGCGGAATATAAAAATCCTTGTTATCTGATTTTTTCTATTGAATTGCGTTGATTCATAGAGCGTTAAGTTAGTAAATAGGTTAAAAGTTTGTCAATGTGATTTCATCAATGAGTAAGAATCCTTGATTCGCCTTATCTTCGTGGTGTTTCTTTGTATGAATTGTTTAGCTAGTATCTGATGTATGTTAAATCAACCATATCCTTTTCGGGAAGTAACAAAAAGAGATAGTATAGGAATTGTGTTGGCGGGATTGTTTGTGGCAGGATTTTTAGTGTTCTTTCAGCCTTTTGGAATTTACCAATGGAATACTGAGTGCAAGGTTCTCAAAATTGCCGGATATGGTCTGGTAACAATACTCGTATTATTGATTGATTTTTATGGAATTCGTTTGCAATGGATTTCATTTTTTAATGAAAAAAGCTGGAAAGTTTGGAAAGAAATAGGTTGGGTAGTTTTTATTCTACTTAGTGTTACCATAGGAAATTACCTTTATAATATGTGGATACTGGATACCGCAACATTCCGGTTTCATAACTTCCTGGTTACCGCTATTACTACTTTCTCCATTGGTATTTTTCCAACAACAGGCTTTGTTCTGGCAAATTACATTGTCCGGCTGAGACATTATTCCAAACCTGTTGAGATACATTCCCCTGTTTATCCAGAATTCTCCGTAGTGGAATTAATTGCAGAGAATGAAAAAGATCGGTTAATAGTAAAGTCCTCTCAGCTATTATATATAGAAAGTGCGGATAATTATTGTACGGTGTGTATACAAACAGAGGGACGAATCACCAAAGAGCTAATCCGAAGTAGTCTTACCCGACTGGAGTCACAGGTGTCTGTATCGGATATCATCCGATGTCACCGTTCATATATTGTAAATCTGGAACAGGTAACACGTATTTCAGGTAATGCACAAGGATACAAACTTCATCTTTTAGGGCTGGAAGAGACTATACCTGTAGCACGAAAATATGCTAAACAAGTGCTTGAGGTACTTCAGAAAGCTTGACAAACGTCCCAAAAGCTTGTTTTTAGTCCCATTTCGTGTCAATTGTCCCAAAGCCTGCCTGCTTATCCCTTTGCTATTGCGGGCTCCCAATCCTCCTTCTACTTTTGCAGAGACCAAACCAAAAAACACATTTTGTTCACATGGAAGCTTTACAAAAACTAACACTTTATATTCACATTCTGGCAGGTTTTACCGCCCTTACTGTCGGATTGATTCCAATGTTTGCTAAAAAAGGAGGTAAGTTACATATCAATGCAGGACGTATTTATGTATGGGCTATGTATCTGGTTTCTTCTTCGGCATTAGTCACATACATAATCAAACCGTATCGTCCGTTTCTCCTATTCCTGGCGTTTATTGGAATATTTAGCTTTTATCTGACCTATACGGGAGTACAGGCAACTAAACAGAAAAAAGAAATTCTTCCAACGCTGAACGATTGGATTATTTCGGGAATAGGCCTTCTGGCAGGTATATGTATGATTGGGCTTGCAGTCTGGAATTTTACAGCAGGCAATACATCCTTTGCTATACTCTATGCAGTCTTTGGCGTTTTTTATGCTCGTATTGCCTCACATGATCTACAGGTCTACCGCAAGAAGGCCATTCCGGAGAAAACGGCTTGGTTTTTCCTACACATGGGTCGCATTATGGGGGCTTACTTGGCAACCTTAACAGCCTTTTGTGTGGTAAATGCTGCCAAAGTAGAATTTATCCCTCCACTAGTAGCCTGGATAGCTCCTGGAGTAATAGGGGGAATAGGAATTGGTGTCTGGACCCGATACTATCGTAAGAAGATGAAGGTGGCATAACAAAAAAGCCTTCCTGATATCAGGAAGGCTTTTTTGTTATATTTTTATTGATTAATCCATGCTTTTCGCAGAGCAATTTGTTCTGCTGTAGGACTAGCCATTGGTTCAAACAAATGTTTTTGTTCTACTTCTACTGACTGTACTTTGCCCTGTAGTTTCACCTGTTGTTCTTTTCCATCTGCACCTTGACGAGCTACTACCATTTCCAGGTTATCTCCTTCTTTGGTCTTTTCTCTGAACTCTGTAAATACCTGCTGTACATTTTCGATAGTTACATTATTGCCATTGATAGAGACAATTTCATCCTTCTCCTGATAGCCCATCTTCTTGCCAAAATCATTCATCTTGGCTGTGCTGGCAATCACCAGACGTTTGGTAGCGGCATTGAATCCCATCTCTATGTTACCCAAAGATATAGTTTTCACTTTACCTCCATTGGCTTTGTATGTGATACCTACAGCGGCAAAGCATTCTTCCAGAGGCAGACGTTCCGGACCATCCACGTACCGTTTAAAGAATGTTTCGATTTCAGGATAGGTAAGTTTGGTAATAACACTAAATAACTCTTCATCTTTGAATGGCTTGTCTTTGCCATAGTTTTTAGCCAGGTCTGCCATTAAGTTTTGTACCCCATACTTCCCACCTGATAGTTGGCGCAATTTGATATCCAGACAAAGGTTTATCAACGCACCTTTCTGATACACGTTGTCGTACTGGTCTTTATATACATCCAGACAGCCTTTGCTCATGGTTGTAAACGGAAGAGAATCATTGTATTGATCTGCAGCATAAAACTTATCACGTATCATCTCTGCATATTTAGGCAAATCAATCAAACCTTCTTTTACCTGCATATGGCCTGCAAAATATTCAGTCATTCCTTCGTAGAGCCACAAATGCTTGGACATTTGAGGTTTGTTGAAGTCAAAATAGTGAATCTGCTCTGAGTGAATGCTTAACGGTGCCAGAATATGGAAGAACTCATGTGAAGCCACATCCCGAATGGTCTGAGACAATTCTGCTGCACTATATTCAGGTAGGCAGTATAGAGAAGAATAGGAGTGTTCCAGTGCTCCCAGTTTGCCGGACTTAGGTTGTTTGTCAAACAAATAAATCAGGAAGGCATATTTCTTAATAGGCAATTTACCACCTAAATACTGTTTTTGTGCTTCCAGCATAGGACCAATGTTTGTTCCTACCTCTTTAGCAGATACCTTTTTATTAGGTGAATAAATAGAAATCAGAATATCTGCGCCACCTACCTTTAATATAGTAGTATCAGGTTTGTTATACATCATTGGGGAGTCTACCAGTTCATTGTAGGAATTAAGCAGATATGTATCTGTATTTCCTGTTACTTTGGAAGTATTTAAGGGTGTAGATCCGTAAAAACCTGCAGGTTTCACTACATTCACCTCGTAGGATACGCGTTTCTGGTCATCAAGATAGCCAAAGAAGCCATGTGTATTTAAAACAAAGTTTTTTTCTTCTTCAATGTTTGTCCCACCTGGCTCAAATACAAACTCGCCCTCAAGATCTGTGTCCCAGGTATCTTCTACTGTATAGCTGATCCGATGTAACAGGTTCGCTTGCTTAATCTTCCAACTGTTTTCATCTACCTTTTCTATTTGTAGCGGTTTGCCTTGCTTGTCTCTTGCCTGAAATTCGGAAACAAATCGGCCAAAATCATAGTTTGCATAAGTACCTGGTACTATTTTGGGAAGGTAATAGGTAACTTCTTTCTTGGTTTGGGGTGCAACAATAAGATTAACACCTACCTTATCTTGCTTTACTTTGGTAAGGTCAATCGTAAACTGATAAAAAGGAGTTTTGGGTGGCTCCACTGCCCATGCCGTAACAACGATTGTCAGGCTCATTACCCAACTGAACAGAATTTTTTTCATTGAGAACAAATTCAAGAAATGATTAAAATGAGAATGTTTTGTCAAAAATTAAAATACTACAACGATAACGTGGAGACTTTAATGGTACAATTTGTGTGCAATATTGCAAATTAGAGAATAATTATAATTTATAGTAAGGCATTGCAATAAACGGACGTGACCCCGGATAAGCGGTGATCAGAAATATATACGGATATTATGATAATAACGACGAACCTGAATAAAAATTTATACTTTTGAATGTTCTAAAAATAGTTATTCGTTTAAATGTATTTACTATGAAAATCTTTTTTACGCTGAGCACGAGCTTACTGTTGTTAGGTGCCTTGTTTACCTTACAGGCTCAGACAGTTACAGTAAAGCCTGCTACTGAATTTATTATCAGTAATGAAGCAAAAGGCGTGCAAACTGTATTATATATTGATGAAAAATATGTGACCAAAGGCTGGAAAGAATTTTTGAAAGAATATGGCAAGGTTGAAACTCCCAAAGGCAGCAAGAATGTATATTCCGTTGCTGTAGGCAAGATGCCAAATCTTTCATTTGCTCCCATAGCTATTACCAGCAAAGTTACCAGTAGTGATGGGGCTACAACTATTTTCTATTCCTTAAAAGACGATGCTGCCTTTATTACAGATCCTGCACATTCAAAATATTCCTCAGCTGTAGACTTGTTGCACGATTTTGGTGTAAGAATGTATCGTGAACAAGTGAATCGTGAGGTGGAAGTAGCACAGAAAGAACTTGATAAGCGGATTCGTACTAATGAGCAGTTGGTGCGCAAAGGTGAAAACCTTCAAAAAGATCTGGAGGAAAACAAAAAAGACAAGATCAGCTATGATGAGCAAATGGTAAAGAACCATAATGATTCTATCCAGTTGGTTCGTGACATTATCTTGAACAAGGACGAGCAAAAACAGACTGTGGAAGCCTATACGAAGCAGCAGACTGTTATGACTTCTGTAAAGTCCTCACTGGATTCGGCTGGTGTAGTTTATGTAGGAAAGAAGAAAAAGGATATGCCTGTGGAAATTCAGGCTTCTGAAAAAGAGTTGAAAGCCCGTGAAAAAGAAAGAGATAAAGCCATCAAAACCGGAGAGAGTCTTCGTAAGGATCAGGAAAAGAACGGTCGACAGAAAACAGACCTGCAAAACAAGCTGGCAAAAAATGCGGCAGACAGAGAGCGAATACCTAAAGAAATAGAAGCCAATCTGAAAGAACAGAAAAAAGCCCAGGAAGAAATTGAGAAACAAAAAAAGGTAGTGGAGCAGGTAAGAGCAAAACTAAATGACATTAAATAATTATTATCTATTCAATACAGGAGCCCGGCTACAAGTCGGGCTTTTTTCGTGTACTTGACTAACAGTCTTTTTACTATTTTGCTTTATATTGGTATCAAACTATTTCACCTGTTAACTACATGAAAACAATTGACAAACTTGCCTGGATTGAGTTAAAAAATAAATCTATCCTTTCTACCAGAACCTCTGGAAAAGACAAATACTATATTCCCGGAGGAAAAAGAGAACTTGGTGAAACTGATGTACAAGCTTTTGCAGAGAAATCAATGAGGAGTTGAGTATTAACCTGACTAACGATACGCTGCAATTAGTAGGAGTATTTCAGGCGCAGGCACACGGGCATCCGGAAGGAGCCATGGTACAAATGACCTGTTATATGGCAGAATATACTGGAGAGATAAGTGCTGCCTCTGAAATTGAAGAAATAACCTGGTTAAATTATAGCGATAAGGACAAAATTTCAGAAGTGGATAAACTCATATTTGACTTTTTGAAAGAGAAGGATTTGCTTTCCTGATATTGTATAGAATACAATGGTCAAGAATATCTTGCTGGTCTGGACATCTGTTCAGACCTTTTTTGTGTATGATCTTTTTCCTGGAAAATTTGTTACACCTATGGTGTGTCATTATTCGTACATCCAATCGGGTTTTAACGTAGTAGATTTTTATACATGGCGATTCGCTCTAGTACTGGTCGTAGTGGCAGACCAGGTAATGAAACTGATGAGAAAGTAACTTTACGGGAACGGCTAGGTGCTTTACGCAACCTGCCTGCTTTCTTTCGCATGGTTTGGGATGCCTCTCCCTCTTTATTTATTGCCAATGTTATCTTACGTATTTTTCGGGCTGCTATACCTGTACTAATACTCTACATTGGTAAATTAATTATAGATGAGGTAATACTTCAGACCAAACAATCCAATGCTGATCATGAACAACTGTGGTGGCTTATTGGTGCAGAACTAGGGCTAGCTATCCTATCAGATGGTTTGGGTAGATCCATTGCCTTGATAGATAGTTTGCTGGGTGATCTGTTTGCCAACAAGACCTCTGTCCAGATTATGGAGCATGCAGCTACACTGGACCTGGAACAGTTTGAAGATCCTACATTTTATGACAAGTTGGAGAGGGCTCGTCAGCAGACTATTGGCCGTACGGTGCTGCTATCTCAGGTGCTCGGTCAGGTACAGGATTCCATCACAATGTTCTTTCTGGCAGGTGGACTGGTTGCATTTAATCCCTGGCTGATTATGGTTTTGCTCTTGGCTGTAATTCCTTCTTTTTTGGGTGAGAACTATTTCAATGAGAAGAGTTATTCGCTGGTGAGAGGGTGGACTCCTGAACGTCGGGAACTGGATTATCTGCGCTATATGGGGGCTAGTGACGAATCGGCGAAGGAGGTGAAGATATTTGGACTATCCGATTTTCTGATTAATCGGTTTAAAGAACTATCCTGGCAGTTTTATACACAGAATAGACGTTTATCTATCCGGAGAGCTTCGTGGGGTAGCTTGCTTTCCGGTATTGGAACAATTGGTTATTATTCGGCATATGTGCTTATTATCTGGCGGACTATAGGAGGGAAGATCTCAATTGGGGATCTGACGTTTCTGGCAGGTTCCTTCAGACAACTGCGTAGTTTGCTGGAAGGTATATTGTCTCGTTTCTCCAGTGTATCACAAGGGGCTCTATATTTACGTGATCTGTTTGAATATTTTGATATAACGCCCAATATCGCTTCTCTCGATAATGCCCTGCCTTTTCCCCGTCCAATTCAACAGGGATTTGTTTTTGAGAATGTTGGCTTTCGGTATCATAATTCAGAACGATGGGCGAACCGACACCTGAACTTTACCTTACATCCGGGAGAGAAGCTGGCTTTGGTAGGGGAGAATGGAGCTGGAAAAACAACACTGGTAAAGTTGCTGGCGCGTCTGTATGATCCAACAGAAGGACGAATTTTACTGGATGGACGCGACTTGCGGGAATATGATCTGAAAGACTTGCGTGAAAATATAGGCGTAATCTTCCAGGACTTTGTACGATTTAAGATGACTGCCGGAACCAACATTGCTATTGGCAAGATTGGAGATAAAGAAAACCTGTCGCGCATTGAATCTTCTGCACAGCAAAGCCTGGCCAATCATGTAATCGAGAAACTGCCTGCCCGTTATGACCAGATGTTGGGACGTAGCTTCGGTGATGGAGTAGAACTATCAGGAGGGGAGTGGCAGAAAGTAGCCCTGGGGCGTGCCTACATGCGTGATGCACAGGTTCTGATTCTCGACGAACCGACTGCCGCTCTGGATGCCCGTGCCGAATACGAAGTATTTCAGCGTTTTGCAGAACTCACTCAGGGGAAAACGGCTGTACTGATATCACACCGCTTCTCTACGGTTCGTATGGCTGATCGGATTCTGGTGCTGGACAATGGCGAATTACTGGAAATTGGTAGTCATGAGGAACTGCTGCAAGTCAATGGTCGCTATGCTGAGCTATTCAGATTACAGGCGAGGGGGTATCAATAAAATTCATTTTACCCTTTATTCTTCTTTTGTTACAACTGTTCTGAAAAAGCCTGATGCATATTTTTTGACGCTGTCTGTATCTATGGTTCGTAAGTAAAGGTGGCCGTATAGGCTATCCCTACCTGGTAGGCTGCTTTATTGAGCATCAGTTTTTGTTTTTCACTATGGATAATAGGTTCTTTCTCGCCAGTAATCACATCATAAAATTGGTACGGTAACGTATTAAATGTATTTCCAGTTGCTCTTACACTGATCCCTGCTCCGGTAAAACCATCTGCATACCCGATCGTAATCCGCAAGGTATCTTTTTTGAGACTAGCTTCACATCTGAGCTTGTCCATTGTATACATCCGATCGTGAGAGTCTTGCAGTACTGCTATGGTTACAGTAGAGGTAGCTTTACGAGGTATTGTATCTTTATCAAGTAAGTTTAGTAACTCATATTCATTATCCATAAGGCGAAAAACGAGTTGCCTACTCAAAGTGGTGTCTACTGTAAACGTATCATACTGGTAATTCTGTTTTTGGTTACAACTGTTTATCAGGAATAAAAGGGTAGAAAGTATACTAAGTGACAGATAGTTCATTTGGTTTTAAGTAATCAACGTTTTTGAGAAAGGCAAAAAGAGAGAGAATTCTCTTCATAAAGACAGTACTGTTTTAGAATATTTCTTCCTTATGGTAACAGCATTGTTCAAATGCTTGCTCTTGCTTTTCCTTATTTCCAGAAAAGATATGAGATAAAATCAAACCCATTTATTTACAGAGTAGACCCAATTAGGTTTTCCTGACCAAATAATGCTAGCTTATCAATAATAGGCAATGCTTTTATGCCAAGGTCTGTCAGTTGGTATTCTACTCGGGGAGGAATTTCGGGATATGATTTTTTGCTTACCAGCTTATGTTCTACCAGAAAGTTTAGTTCCTGAATTAACATCTTTTCGCTTATGCCGGGAATGGTTCTTTTCAATTCGCCATATCTCAGTATCCTGTCGTTTATCTGAAACAGTATCAATAACGTCCATTTTCCTCCCAGTAAGTGTAAGGCTGCTTTTACAGGACAGTTTTCATCACAAGGATTAATTTTTTTTAAATTTTCTTCCATTTGTATTCGCTGATTTAAAAATTCTAACCCGTAAGTAGGTACCCAACTATTTGGTAAGTACTTGTACAAATGTAAGTGCCTCAATAGATTTGTACAAGTTTACGGTATATATGTAACTATCGATAGGAAGTATATACGTTTTTCACAATAAAAAAGAAACTCGTATATGAAAGTACTAATTTTTGGAGCCACAGGTTCACAACAGTTTAATGTAATTGGAGCAGCAAAAAGAAAAGGTGCAGAGGTACTTGCCACTACACATTCACAAACAAATTTCCCTCGCCTGACAAAAGCAGGTGCCACTCCCGTATTGGCAGATATGGCCGATGCCAACAGAATAATAGAAATTACGAAAGGAGTGGATGCTATTTCATTCTTAATTCCGGCTTCATTGCCTAATCCTGCTGATGGTTTACAATATGCCAGAAATGTGATTGATGCGGCCCGGATAAATCATGTAAAACTTATTGTCTGGAATACTAGCGGTTACCTTTCGCCCTCTAAAACCGGCATTCCCAGTGAGGATGTAAGACTGGATGTCAAAGAATACTTTGCGCAAAGCGGAGTACCCTATAGTATTATCGAGCCACCTTTGTATGCCGAAAACCTCCTGGCTCCCTATACGGTCAACTATGTACAGAATCAGAGAAAGGTAGCCTATCCCACACCAGAACAAATGCCCATTGGCTGGATTTGTTCTGAAGATGTTGGGGCATTGGTAGCCGAAGCTCTTTTCAAACCGGAACTGGCAGGGCAGTCTTTTCAGGTAAGTGGGCTGGACAATCTAAATGGGACTGAACTAGCCGAAAGGTTTTCTATAGGCCTGGGCGAAAAAATCACCTACTATGCTCTACCTCCCAAAGAGTTTGGAGATATCCTGCGAACATTTATGCACGATGAAGCTGCAACTGGCATTCAGCAATACTATCAGAGCCTGGCAACTGTCAGTGAATACCCATCAAAATACAACCCTAATATGCGAGAGGTTTTGGAAAAGCTTCCAGTGAAAATGACCCCAATGGAAGATTGGGTAAAAGCAAACCGGTACATTTTTCTAAAGTAAGTACATCCAACTACCACAAAGTATCATAAAGGGATACTTTGTGGTAGTTGTTATTCACTGACGTTTATGTAGTTTTAAGTCTTTATGAAGGCGTTTTCAACTTTTAGCATTCTCCATTGATATTTATCAATTATGAAAGCCTACTTTTGACTCTAGATCAATAGAATTTTAAATAATGTTGAGCAACGAGCTAAAAAATAGCTTTCATATCTTTGATGGATAACAGTATTAGACAGTCAGAGCACCCACCATATTTTAGCATTAGTAATCATAGTGAATGATAACCTGGAAACAACTTTTTACTGATAAGAAACAACGCAAGACGCTTATTATTCTTTTTATTGTGTCAAATGGACTATTTGTGATTAATGCTTCTTACACTTTGTACTTTAGAGAATCCTGGTTTGACACTTCAAAGAAACCATTGGTAAACGCAAAGTCAATAAGCAAAATCGAGATTCGCGAAGGCAGTTGGAAATGGAGTGATAACGAGTGGCATTTCAGCCATGATGCAAAACTTACAATAGTTGATAAAAAAGAGATAGAAACTTTTTGTACTACATTACAATCTGCTCCTGCAAAATACATTGACAACATTCGACCTATACATTGGCTTTATATATACTTCACACAAAACGGCGAAGAGAATTTAAGCATAGTCTTAAAAGTCAATTATCAAGATGAAACATTTATTGAGTATAACGATCATACGTATAATGGAACAGGCATTGCAGAATTAATAAGAAGACAATCGTTAAGCAAACTAGAAAAAAAGAACAAGTAGTATAGAAATGCTAGTACAAAATATGGTAGTCTAGTCGATTTACAAGAGCCTGTCCAAAACATGATGGATAGGAATAGGAACTATGACAGTTGTTTTATGACATTCTATTCCAAACTATATAGCATTATTTATTAAAGATGGTTAACAGGAGGGTTTAAGTAATTGTTTAACTCCATTATCTCCCTTGTACCTTGTACTGGGACAATTTCATAAGGAATTGCCTCATGATCAGAAGTGATTCCAAAATCATGAAATGTATAACCAAATATGGGTAAAAGGGAAACAATGACATTAAGATTATATTCTACCCTATCACACATGAGATCCAGTAATTAGCGATTTGTGTTTGCTGTTCAATAGGATGTGTCTGCATTTCTGTTAACTCACTCCAGACATCAATACATTGTCCATTCTTATATCTATCATAATAATCCATTTTTAATCAACTTAAGTACTTATTTCTCAGAAATTGGCTTTATTCTAGTGTTCTTGTATCCAAGATTACTTTATTAAAAATGATTTCTCTGTCTTTTAATGTATAATACCAGATTGTAGGTTCAAAATTTGAGGGAGGAGGAGGAATTTTATTTTCATCCTCTTTATTTATCGGTGCTGCAATTATCGCTTCTACAAAATTAAATTTCTTTTGCTGGTTGGTTTTAGTAAGTAACGAGGTTACCTTATTACTGAATACCAAGACAGGTACTCCTTTGAAATCGAAATACCCCAACAGGCTATCCTTTGTGGCACTGGTTAAATGTGTGTAACTGGTACAGTCAATGATGCCAACTTTAATTTCATAGACATATCTGGATTTTTCTTCAAGTCTTAAAACAGTAAAAATATCATCATGAGGACTTTCGAAGCTATCTTTCTCTTCCCGATACATTTTACGTAATATGGACTTTATGCCATGATGATTTACTGTCAATCGAGTAATAGAGATATGTGTAGATTCCTGACCATAGATGAATACTGATAGTAATAAGCATATCAAAAGACAATAGACTATTTTCATAGGATTATTCCAGCGCAACTTCTGAGAGTCGTTTTGTACATGATTTAATATGAGTGACTAGAAAGGATTTGTATATTGGCTATGTATTATTAGATCTGACATACCAGTTAATGCACTTTGATGTCCCAATTCCAGTCTTCATCTCTAAAAAGAGTAAAGGAAGAACGTCTGGATATTTCCACTCCTAATGAATCCAGCTTATAGTCTATGTTGATTTTTCCATTTTCATCCCCTTCAAGTACTTCTTCATCCGGAATCTCAAATCTTAGTCTCCTTTCTTCTATAGATACTCGCGCACTTGCTTATTTGGGTTAGTTTCTGATAACTTCAGAACATCCAAATGCAATATTCCATCCTTCGCAACAATCGGTATACTTGTATTCTGGAGGCCGATTATCGAGTATGATTTTACGATTATGTATACCCAGTTCTTTCAAATCTTTTTGGGTGAGGATTTGAGTCAGTGGAAAGCTATTTCCATCAACTACTATATCAAGCATCAATTCTCCTACATGTGTATCCCATCCTGTACAAGGGCCTGAATATGTAATTGCAGTTGTATCTTTCTGATTTAGTACTAATAGATTCTTTATTAATTCTTTTTCATTGCGTTTAGACAATAACCAGAATGCATAACATTTGAGTGTTGGATCTTTGGCTTTGGCCAACTGATTTAATTCAAATGAGAAAGCTATACTTCCCAAAAACTCCCCTACACTATGCAGTTGTGACCTTCTTCCCATCCCTACAGTGCAATTCTCAAAATGTTTAATAGTGACAGTATCTGTTTCTGTCACATAGTACCCTTTATAAGCAGAAAGATATTGCACACATTGATCTACTAATATAATGCGAACAAAAAATGCAATAAGTAGAAGACTTAGAAAGATGTTGACGGGTTTTCGTAGACTAGAAGGTTGTATCATGACCTTTGCAAATATAGTAGCTACCAAATCAAATGTATTATGGGAAGTTTTGTGCAAGTGCCATCATCAGATTGTTATCAAGTATTTACTTTCAAAATACAGAACATCATCCCGAGCAAACTATTTCTTTACCCCAGATTATCCTGTGTAAACTTGATTGGCAGCAAAGAATCAATAGATTGAAGAACACATACTGTATTATCTGCTCCCTGCAGCAACATTCGGATTGATTTTTGCTGCTTATATTCATACTCTAACAGAGCTTGTCTGCAAGCACCACAAGGTGATACAGAGACAAATGTTGGACTGCTGGCAGGTTTGGCTGTTACAGCTATGGCGGTGATGATCTGGCCGGGATAGTTGGCTCCTGTGGCAAATATAGCGGTTCGTTCGGCACATAATCCGGAAGGATAAGCGGCATTTTCCTGGTTGCTTCCTTTGATAATAGTGCCGTCTTCAAGCAATACGGCGGCTCCGACATGGAAGTTGGAATAAGGCGCATAGGCACCCTGTAATGCTTCCTGAGCTGAACGCATTATCATTTTATCTGTATCGGGTAATTCATCCCAGTCAAAAATTTCAACAGAAATTTCTAAATTGATCTTTCGCATCGTTTACCTATTTCAGTCAGAATACTATCTTTGCTCTGTTAAAAGGGGTGTGAAAGTAAAGATTTCTTTGTGAAAATCAAATAAAAGGTGATTTTTGCCCACAGCAAGAGGAATAGAGAGAAGAGGTATTTCGTTTAGTAGATAGATAGATGTCTGATGAGGAGATAAATTTCTGTGAGGCATCATTTATTTAGGAAGCAGATAGTATTTGAAAAAGACGGTTTATTAACGATTCAATATTAACAGGTTATGACTTTGGCAAGTGAAAATTCAAGCGAGCAAAAACGGATTCTGATTTTGGGCGCGGGTCGCTCTTCTACATATTTAATTGATTATCTGGCTAAAGTTGCCCCTGAGAAAAACTGGAAACTGATAGTAGGAGATATGGAGCTGGCTCCGGCACAGCGCAAAACTGAAATGTATCCACATGTGGATTCTATTCTGTTTGATGTATTTGATCAGAAACAACGGGAGATGCAGATAAATCAGGCGGATGTAGTGATATCTATGCTACCTGCTATCTATCATGTACATGTAGCACGGGCATGTATGCGTTTCAGCAAGCATCTATTTACAGCTTCATATATTTCATCGGAAGTACGTGAGTTGAACATTGAAGCTACCCGCAAAAATCTGCTGATTCTGATGGAGTGTGGTTTGGATCCGGGACTGGATCATATGTCTGCTATGCGTATTATAGATCGTATTCACGAAAAAGGTGGAAAGATATCTCTATTACGTTCATGGTGTGGTGGGCAGATTTCCAAGCAAAACAACGACAACCCGTGGAAGTATAAATTCACTTGGAACCCCCGTAATCTGGTTGTTTCCGGACAGAGTATGGTGAAGTTTTTGCATCATGGACAGTACAAGTTTATTCCTTCCCACCAAGTGTTTGCCCGGGTGGAGAATGTGAATATCAAAGGCTTTGGTGAAATGGAAGGATATGGAAACCGCGATTCGCTTAACTACAGAGAAGCCTATCGGGTACCTGAAGTAAGTACCTTATTACGTGGTACATTACGTCCTAAAGGGTTCAGTGAAGCCTGGCAAATTCTTGTTCGTCTGGGATTGACTGAGTCAGTGCATCGAATCGAAGGATCAGAGAATCTTACCTACAGAGAATGGGTGGAACTGTTTCTGGAAGAAAAATCTGAGCTTTCTCTGGCAGAACAGGTAGCTGAATACCTTAACGTAGATGTGAACTCTGAGGCTATGCGAAAAGTAATTTGGCTGGGATTGTTCAGTGATGAGAAAATCGGAATTGCCAATGCTACTCCTGCTGAGATATTACAGCATTTATTGGAAAAGAAATGGCAACTCACTTCAGAGGAAGAAGATATCATTGCTGTACAGCACGAAATCGAGTATGAACTAAATGGTGAACACAAACGCCTGGTATCTTCGTTATTGGTTAGAGGTGAAGACTTTATCCATACTGCCATGGCTAAAACTGTAGGTTATCCGCTTGCAGTAGCTGTTAAATTACTCTTAGAAGGCAAAATCACCGCTCGTGGTGTTCAGATTCCGGTTGTAAAAGAGATTTACGAGCCGGTATTAACTGAATTGGAACATCTGGGATTAGTGTTTCAGGAAGAAGAAACTACTATCGCCAACAGTGTAGAAGCCTAATATTCCAGAGTCAGATTGTAAAGCATATACATACCGGAGCCTACACCCTTTTGAAGAGTGTAGGCTCCGGTATGTAAGATTCATGTCCAGGATTTGAAATTATTTAGGCTATGATTCCTTTCACTAAGCTGCCATGTACATCTGTTAAGCGATAGCGCCTTCCCTGAAATTTGAAAACCATCTTTTCATGATCAACACCTAGCAGATTCATCACTGTGGCCTGAAAATCGTGAACATGTACCCCATCCTTGACAATATTGTATCCAAAATCATCTGTCTGCCCATAGGTAATGCCTTTTTTTACACCGGCTCCAGCCATCCAGATAGTAAAACAGCGTGGATGGTGGTCCCTGCCGTAATTTTCAGGGGTGAGTTTCCCTTGTGAATAGTTGGTTCGTCCAAATTCACCGCCCCAGATAACCAGTGTTTCGTCTAGTAGTCCTCTCATCTTTAGATCTTTAATCAGTGCTACAGAGGCTTGATCTACACTTTTGGCCATAACTTTTATATCATTGGGCAGATTGCCATGCTGATCCCACCCTTGGTGGTATAATTGGATAAATTTCACATCTTTTTCTGCCAGCTTTCGTGCCAGCAGGCAATTGTAGGCAAATGTGCCTGGTTTTCGGGAGTCTGGTCCGTACATGTCAAAGATATAGTCAGGCTCTTTGCTGATATCCAATGTTTCCGGAACTGACATTTGCATTCGGTAGGCCATCTCATACTGATTGATTCGGGAGTTTATTTCCGGATCTGTGGTATGTTTGTATTGCTCCTGATGCAGTTCTGATAAATAATCCAGCATTCGGCGTCGGCTAGCCCTATCCATTCCAGATGGATCATTGAGATATAATACCGGATCTTTGCCTGAACGAAAAAGAACCCCCTGATGCTCGGAAGGCAAAAAGCCATTACCCCAAAGTTTAGCATACAAGGGTTGATCGCCTTCTCGACCACGCGATAGCAAGACTACAAATGTGGGCAAGTTCTGGTTGTCACTGCCTAATCCATAACTAACCCATGAGCCAAAGCTGGGCCTTCCTGCCTGCTGAGAGCCTGTTTGTACAAACGTTACTGCCGGATCATGGTTAATGGCCTCTGTATACATAGATTTTATAAAACACAGATCATCGGCTATCTGTGTATGATACGGCAACAAATCGCTGATCCATGCCCGACTTTTGCCCCATTGCTTGAACTCAAACTTCCCAAACGCCAATGGAAAGGAACGCTGCCCGGAAGACATACCTGTCAGGCGTTGATTGCCTCGTATAGAAGAAGGTAATTCCTGTCCAAACATTTCTCTTAGTTTAGGTTTGTAGTCAAACAATTCCAGTTGAGAGGGGGCACCACTCTGAAACAGGTAAATAACACGCTTGGCCTTAGGAGCAAAGTGAGGTGTGCGGATAGGTTTGGGATCATCCGAGGCAAATGCGTTTAACGGATTGAGCAAAGATCCCAAAGCTACGGTTCCCAGGCCTAATACACTTCCTTTTAGAAATTCTCGCCGATTTATCTGGGAGGCAATCTTTTCTGTATCATTCATAGAATTACAAGTTCGGGGTAAAGATAGTTGTGTTCACAAATCCGAATATGCTAACGTTTCATAACAGTCTCTTCGAAGTTGATTAGCGTAGTAGCCACCATGCTACATGCTGCCAGTTCAGGCACATTGAGTGCCTTATTTACAGGATATTCACCTGTGCTTAGCAAACTGAGTGCACACTGTGGCTGTTTTTGAAAATCAGCCAGTTCTTCAGCATATAGTTTATTCAGCAAGTTAAGTTCTTTGTCTCGTGGGTGTCGGCCTACCAATGCTTTAAACGCAAAAGAGATACGTTGCTCTGGTGTGTTCCCGCCTTCTTTCATCATCCGTTCACCCAATAAGCGGGATGCTTCCATATATTGCGGATCATTCATCAGAATCAGAGCCTGTAAGGGTGTACTGGTTTTCTGACGCCGAACCACACAGAAATACCGGTCTGGTACATCAAAAGTGAGCATAGAGGGTGGAGGAGAGCTCCGTTTCCAGACAGTATACAGACTTCTGCGGTACAAATCTTCGCCATGGCTTTGTGTATAACTGGTCGCATTACGTGTGGCTAGTGCTTCCCATATTCCTGCTGGCTGATAAGGATATACACTAGGACCGCCAATTTTCCGGGTCAGCAGCCCACTGGCTGCTAGTATTTTATCCCGAATTACCTCTGCGGACAACCGATAACTTGGAGCTCTGCTTAATAATGTGTTATCCGGATCAATTTCCTGACTGATTTTAGATGTCAAAGAAGACTGCCTGTATGTGGCAGACATCACCATCTTTTTATGAAGCGCTTTGGCATTCCAGCCGGATTCCCGGAAATAGACTGCCAGCCAGTCCAGCAGTTCGGGATGTGTTGGTAAAGCACCCTGATTGCCAAAGTCTTCAATTGTAGAAACTAACCCTTTGCCAAAATACATAGCCCAGAATCTGTTTACCATGACACGTGAAAACAACGGGTTCTTTTTATCGAGTAACCAACGTGCCAACCCCAATCGATTAGCCGGATATTGGGTACTGTCAAATGCGAGAACGGTAGCGGGTGTATGAGGGCTAAGTGGTTCCTTCATTGGAGCATCATAAGCACCTCTGGCCAGAATAAATGTTTTGCGCTTTTGATTGGTAGGTAACTCACTCATGGTCATCACCTCAGGAATGTCTGTAAGTAATACTGTTTCCTGAAGCCGCAATTCACTTAGCTTTTGTTGATATGAAGCAAAGGATTCATCTATGTTCCATAAATAATAGTCAAATAATGCCTCCTGTTGTTTGGGTGTACGTTTTTCTATAGGAGTAGTGAAAATTTGATAAAGTGCATTTGTCCCTGTTGCCTGCTTGGTTATCTCTGGCTGAGTAAGCTTTCGTTTGTAAATAAGTAGTTCATCAACCTGAATGTCAGCTATAGTCCCACGCATATTTTTGCCAATCTCAAAAGGCATATAAGACCAGTTGCTGTTATGCGGACCATGCAGAATACTTTTGGTAAGATGATCAGTAATAACTTGTGTAGTTGCCTGTTTGCCATTGATATACAAGCTTATCCCTTCGGCTTTTGCACTGCCATCATAGGTTAGTAAAATGTTTGTCCACTGATTTACGCCAACTCTTTCCTGTGTACGGATTTCAATGCAGTTGGCAGGCCATACATAACTGAATATAGTAGTTAATGTTCCGTCGGCATTAAGTGATACATCGTATCCTCGAAATCCTTCAAATTCTCCGTTGTTCCGGTTAAAGATTGGACCTTTGATCCCTTTTTTGAGTACATTAACCCATAAACTGACCGAAAAAGGCTGGTTTCGTTCAAAATTCAAACCCGTATAATAGCGTTTTTTAGGGTCTGGCTGAAGATCTATTTTGCCAGCCAGATCAATACCACAGTCTCCTATTAGCTGTCTGGCTGTCCCAAACTTCCCGTTTACTTGCCTGGGTCGTTTATCTTTGTCTCCCGAACTATACGCCTTTAGATCAGTTTTGACTTCGTTTGTATACGTTGAGTCTGTCCCTGTATCAAAAGAAACATGTACCAGTAAATCTTTTGTGTGTATATCTGGTAGCTTCGAAATGGTTGGTAACTGAGATTGCCAGGCTTGAAAAGCTGTTTTATATGTAGGTTGGTTGGGATTTGCTTTTTCAAGCAGAGGAACCATTTGTTTACGAATAGCTTCCAGCTTTGCACTCACTTCTTTATCAGGAAGTAAGATAGAAGGTGATGCTTCGCCATTGTAAGGAATGATGCCACTTTCCTTATTCTGATTAAAGAAGGCAAACAGCGAGTAATAATCTTTTTGTGAAATCGGATCATACTTATGATCATGACACCGGGCACACTCTATCGTTAATCCCAGAAAGGCTTTTCCAAACGTATTCGCTCTATCTGCTACATATTCGGTTCTGTATTCTTCATCAATAATACCCCCTTCCTGACTCTGAGGATGATTTCGGTTAAAAGAGGTAGCGATAAGCTTATCCTGATCCGGGTTGGGAAGTAAATCTCCCGCCAGTTGCCAGGTAACGAATCGGTCAAACGAAAGATTGCGATTAAATGCTCGTATGACCCAGTCTCTATATGGGAAAGAGTTTCGCATGCCGTCATCCTGATATCCGTGTGTGTCGGCATATCTGGCCAGATCCAGCCAGTCGGATGCCATCCGTTCGCCATAATGAGGAGACGCAAGTAAGCGATTCACTACTTTCTCATAAGCGTGTATGGATGTATCTGCTAAAAAAGCATCAATTTCAGAAGGAGTAGGGGGGAGGCCGGTCAAGTCCAGTGATACGCGTCGTAAAAGTGTTTCTTTGTCTGCCTCAGGAGCAGGTATAAGCTTTTTTTCTTCAAGCTTCCTTGCTACAAAAAAATCAATTTCGTTAACAGGCCAGTTTTTTAACTTGATATCTGGCAGATCTGTTTTAGCTGGTGGAATTAATGACCAATGTGTTTTGTATTCGGCACCTTGTTTGATCCATTTAACAATCAGTGCTTTCTCTTCTTCATTTAGAGACAGGTGAGATTCTGGAGTAGGCATCATAAACTTGGGATCATTGGATAAGATCCTGTTTACTACCTCGCTCTCCGACAGATTACCTGGTACAATGGCATGTTTACCCTTATTTTCAGGTAGCTCACTGAATGCACCATCTGGTGTGTCTAATCGCAAACCTGCCTTTTGTTTGTTCTTGTCTGGTCCATGACAGGCAAAGCAGCGATCCGACAGCAATGGTTTGACATGCAGATTATAATCAACCTTATCAGGCAAGGCATTGTAGGCTATTTCAATCTCTTTGGGAACAGATTCTGTACAGGATGCCAGCAGCAGCATACCCACAAAGCCAGTACCGTACTTTATGTATTCTATCCAACGTTTTGTTCT
This sequence comes from Xanthocytophaga agilis, assembly GCF_030068605.1. Lineage (NCBI taxonomy): Bacteria > Pseudomonadati > Bacteroidota > Cytophagia > Cytophagales > Rhodocytophagaceae > Xanthocytophaga > Xanthocytophaga agilis. The sequence goes on along the minus strand of NZ_JASJOU010000016.1, from coordinate 116,469 downwards.
CATATAATAGATATAACAGAGTTCCTTATATGATAATTATCAAATCTACTAAAGAGTTATGTATTATACGATTGAAAAATGGTATTATTTGTGGTGTATTGGATATTTATAAAGAGTTTAGTATCTTTTTTGAAGCAGATTTATATTGAGATGCAGCTCAAGCTTTTTTACAAAATTCCCTTTAAGAAAGGTAGCTGATAGAAATGTCGGCCAGAAAGCTGTCATACAGCCATAGATCTATATATTTGCATTGTTTTTGAAATATTATGCTCTAAAATTTGGGCAGAAAGCTAAAATAGATAGAGCTTAGAGTGAAGATGGATCGGCTGGTATTTAGGGAAGATAAATGTAATTTACTGTAGCGTGAGTATGATACTTGATTTATGCGTTTATTAAAATATATTCTGTGCCTAGTGGCAGGTTTGTTGCATTTTGTGGTGATAGCGCAGGAAAGTACAATAGAACTGGGATCTAAAACTATTGCCTGGGACGAGCCATTCGCTATAACATTGATCATTAAAAATACGCAACAGCCCAATGTATATTCTTCTTTTCCAGAGATTAAAGGATTTCGTAAACGGGACATTGTACTGGTAACAAGCAAGGAAACCGTTGCAGGGAAAAGTCTGACTGTTCAGCGTATTACTCAAAATTACATGGCAGAGAAGCAGGGTAGTTTTGTGTTGAATGATTTTGTCATGACTGTCAACGAAAAAGAGGTTGAGGTAAAAGGAATCACTATATCAGTAACAGCACCTATAAATCCCAACTACGAGTTACTGCAGGATAGTACACTGGCAAAAGAGATTTCCTCTGTGGCAACGGAATATGCCAATGTAAAAGACAATGCCTTTCTGGCTTTAAGTATTGACAAAGAGCAAGTATATGTGGGGGAAGGATTTACTGTTTCATTAGCTATCTATATTGCAGATAACAATCCTATAGAACTGGTTGCCTATAAGACAGGTGAGCAACTGATTGATATTCTGAAAAAGATAAAGCCAAAAAATTGCTGGGAAGAAGATTTTCGGATACGTGAGTTTCAATCTTTTCCAGTGACGATAAAAAAGAGAAAATACACCCAGTATAAAATCTATCAGGCAACGTTTTATCCTTTCAATACGGATACTGTACGGTTTGGGCAGGTAGGATTAACTATGCTGGCAAAAAAGACAGGCAATAAGAAAGAAAATCAGCAGACGTTTTATTCCTATCCCAAAGAAGTCACTGTCAAAGAGTTGCCTCCACATCCTTTGCAAAAAGGGATTGCTGTAGGTAAGTTTGAAATGGAAGAGGCTATCAGTCAACGATATCCCAGAACAGGGAAAGGATTTTATTATCAGTTTAAAATAAAAGGAGAAGGCAATTTTTCAGCAGTAAATGTTCCCTCTCCTGCTTCCAATGCTGTATTTGACTTTTTTCCTCCTGAGAGTAAACTGAGCCTGAACCTGACAGGGCGCAAGGTAGTAGGAGATAAAGTTTTTCAGATCTATGCCTTACCTAAGGAGCCTGGTGTGTATAATTGGCGGGATTACTTCCAGTGGATTTATTTTAATATAGAAAAGAAAGACTATGATACTTTACGATCCCAATTAACACTGAATATCAAAGGGGAGAGTTTGCGAAATCTGAGCATTTCTTCCAGTGATCTCGGAGGGATATATGATCGTATGAATACAGAAAATAATGAACTGTATCCACTCGATTCAAAAGATAGAGTGCGATGGAGTGCAAATATTTTAATAGGAGTGATGATGGGTATTACTTTGATTTTAATTTTGTGGCAGCAACAAAAGCCTGGAGGCAATAAATCCTAAGTATTTATAGACTATATTCTCATTTTAGATAGCATTTTTTCATGGCACTTCGTTACAGGAACAGCATTCTGGTATTATTTATTAGTGGATTGGTTCTACTAGCATCCGCATGTGGTGGCGAACCGGATTATGTTCCCAAACCTAAAGGATACAACCGGATAGATTTACCAGACCATACCTATCAATCATTGGAAGGAAAGTATCCGTATCAGTTTGAATATTCCTCACATGCTATTATTCGGCCTGATACATTTGCGACAGCTGAGCCATATTGGATTTTTGTATACTATCCAGCATTGAAAGCCAATCTTCAGCTTACCTATAAATCGGTTGATGAGGATCCTAAAAAATTTCAGGAGTTGATTAATGATGCCTATCGTCTTGCCAACAAACACAATGTAAAGGCAGAGGCTATTGATGAATTTATCATGAAAACCAAAGATGGCAAAACTGCCAATCTTTTTACCCTACAGGGAGAGGTACCCAGTCAGTTTCAGTTCTACATAACAGATACCACTACTCATTTTTTCAGAGGTGCATTGTATTTCAAAACGGCTACTAAAAATGATTCTCTGGCGCCCGTGATTGACTATATTAAGAAAGATGCCATGCATATGCTGAATACGCTTAAGTGGAAATAGAGCCTTGCTGCTGGCTGGAGTCTTCAATATCCTCCTATGCCAGACCGACTTGGGGAATAGACCCTCAGCCAAGGTCTATTTGCGGGGTGTCCATTTTATTTCCTCTTTGTCCAATGCATGCGACATGTACCTGGACAAGACAAATAAGTAATCCGAAAGGCGATTCAGATAGATAATAATCAGATCTTCAACATATTCCCGTTCGCTTAAACGAATCACCTGGCGTTCGGTACGGCGGCAAACTGTTCGGGCAATGTGGCAGAAAGACACACCCTGATCCCCTCCCGGAAGTATAAACGACCGAAGTTCGGGTAGTTGGGCATTCATTTTGTCTATCTCTGTTTCAAGCAAGGTTACATCTGTATCGAATAAGTCGGGTATACTCATTTTATTTTTTTCAGGATCTGCTGCTAAGGAAGAGCCAATGGTAAACAATCGGTCCTGAATTGTCTTAAGTATATCAAGATGGATCGCATTGACCTGCTGGTCCCGAACAAGTCCTATGTGACTATTGAGTTCATCTACCATACCATAGGCCTCAATACGATCGTGAGACTTTAATACACGGGTACCACCAAGCAAAGAGGTATATCCTTTGTCTCCGGTTTTGGTATAAATTTTCATAGGTCTAGTAATAACAGAAACGTAAAACGCGATTAGGATTATGGGAAATAGTCTACAAAATCATTTGTCAAATGTATAGTAATAAAGTTAATACCTAACAATTCTATGAACAGATCTCAGAGTAATGTATTGGGATTCCTTATGAATCTTCAAAAATATGTAGATGATGCCGTCAGCCTGGCTATACGGTATATTCCCCAACTTGTATTAGCCATTCTTGTACTCTTGATTGGCTTGTGGATTGCTAACCGGCTAACTGCTTTATTAGGAAAGGCTATGGAGCTTCGGGGAATAGATGTTTCCCTGCGTTCTTTTTTGAAAAGCTTACTGAATATCGGATTGAAAATTCTTCTTTTGTTCAGTGTAGCAGATATGATTGGCATTCACACCACCTCTTTTCTTGCAGTTTTGGGTGCTGCAGGTTTGGCCATCGGTTTAGCCTTACAGGGTAGTTTATCTAACTTTGCAGGGGGAGTGCTGATATTGATTCTGCATCCGTATCGTGTAGGAGATCTGATTACTGCACAGGGGCAGACTGGACGTGTAAAGGAGATTCAGATATTCAATACTATTCTCCTTACCGAAGATGGAAAGACCGTTATCTTGCCCAATGGAGCTGTTTCAAACAGTACCATTATCAATCTTACTACTTCTGGTGCACATACCTTTACAGTTACATTGGATATAAATGCAAACAGTGATTTTGAAAAGGTTAAAGATAAGTTACAATCCTTCATGAAAGCAGATGAAAGAATTACAGATTCCTGGGTGACTATCTCAAAACTTACTCCAGCCGTGATGACAATTTCTGTTACGGGCACTACTGCTACAGACAACTCTGCTCTTATTCAAAGTGATTTATTGCTGAAAATGAAGCAATGGATCAATGAAGAAAAAATCGCCTGATTTGTAGTTGAGTCCTGGCAAATTGTGGAAAAAACTCTTTTTTCTGCTTGCTCCCACTTCCTGTCCTTCTGAGAGAAACTTCCCGCCACGGCGGGACACGTGTGACAAATAGAGCCATGTTTGGTTTCAGAGATAAAAAAATCTCCAAATCCAAAGGTCGTCGGTCTTGCCACGCCTGTCCCGACAAAGGCGGGAAAGTCCTTTCAGAAAGATAGGAGGAAGACCTTTATTTATAGATCTCTTCTATAGGAAAGATGAAACAAGATGAGAGTTGACTTTGGGCCTTGTGGGTAAAATCATCGCTGGATTGAAGAGAAACCTCTGTAATGCGGTAACTTTAAAATGATTATCCTATAAATACAGAGGCTACACTCTTTTGAAAAGTGTAGCCTCTGTTCTTTTCTGATTTTAAATACTATAAATTAACGACTATTGTAATTAGGTGCTTCACGCACAATCTGAATATCATGCGGATGGCTTTCGCGTACACCTGCAGCCGTAATTTTTACAAATTTGGCTTGTTGTAAAGCTTCAATATCTTTCGCTCCACAGTAGCCCATACCAGCTCTTAAGCCACCTACCATCTGATAGATAACTTCAGAAGCAGTTCCTTTATAAGGTACACGGCCTACGATTCCTTCAGGAACCAGCTTTTTAATATCATCCTCTGCATCCTGGAAGTAACGATCTTTCGATCCATCTTCCATCGCTTCCAGAGAACCCATACCACGATAGGTTTTGAATTTACGTCCTTCATACAACACTACTTCTCCCGGAGCTTCTTCGGTACCAGCCAGCATAGAGCCTACCATGATGCTGCTTGCTCCACCTGCTATAGCTTTTACCAGATCACCGGAGAAACGAATACCTCCGTCAGCAATAACAGGAACACCTGAACCCAGAATGGCTTTGGCAGATTCGTATACAGCAGATAGCTGAGGCATACCAATACCTGCAATGATACGGGTTGTACAGATACTACCCGGTCCAACACCTACCTTTACTGCATCGGCTCCTGCATCAACCAACGCTTTTGCTCCAGCGCCTGTCGCCACGTTTCCAACAATCACATCCAGTGAGAATCGGTTTTTCACACTTTTCAATGCATCGATTACACCTTTGGAGTGACCATGAGCCGTATCAATACTTACTACATCCACACCTGCTTTAGCCAGTGCTTCAATACGGTCAAGCAGATCATGTGTCACACCAACAGCGGCTCCTACACGCAGACGGCCATACTCATCTTTACAAGCATTGGGATGGCTTTTGCGTTTCAGGATATCTTTGTAGGTAATCAAACCTTTGAGTGTACCATTGTTATCTACAATCGGTAATTTCTCAATCTTATATTCCTGAAGTATATCTTCTGCTTTAGCCAGATCAACACCTACCGGAGCGGTAATGATGTTTTCTTTTGTCATTACTTCAATGACAGGCTTCTGCATATCTTTTTGAAAACGCAGGTCACGGTTGGTTAAGATACCTACGAGCTTTCCGGAAGAATTGATTACAGGAATACCACCAATTTTGAAATCCCGCATGATACGGTGTGCATCGCCAAGGGTAGCATGTTCGTCGAGTGTGATAGGATCTAGGATCATTCCACTTTCAGAACGTTTTACACGACGTACAGCATCAGCTTGTGCTTCAATGCTCATATTTTTATGAATGAATCCCAGTCCACCTTCCTGTGCCATCGCGATTGCCATAGCGGATTCGGTAACTGTATCCATTGCAGCAGACACAATGGGTATATTCAGAAGAATGTTTCGCGTGAGACGGCTTTTTGTATCAGTGTCGCGTGGAAGAACTTCGGAATAAGCAGGCAGAAGAAGCACATCATCATAAGTAAGTGCTTCGAACAAAAATTTAGAGGGATCTAAAGACATGGCAAATAACAGATTTTACGTAAGGTTATTTGCCGAACAAAACTACGTAAACTTTTTCGGATAAAAAAATGAAGTTTTATTTCGCATATCTTTTTACCTCTTTTTATCGTTTTAGGATATGTATTTTCTTTATAAATTCCTATTTGCCTGACTTTGTATGTACATAGTAATAAAAACTGTGTGTGTAAAAAAGGCAGCTGTATGTAAAAATACTATATCTTTGAGTTTAAAAAAATAAATAGCTGTGACTGTTTTCGAAAGTATTTGGTTGATAATTAAAGAATTATACGCAGAAGCTTTGCAGTGGCTGCGAAAGCCCAAGAACCGGGTTGAGAAATCGTGGATGATATTTATTGCGCTGCTTCTATTCTTCCGATTGTATCTCTGGAGTGTGGAGTACAATTTCTTGAATCTTTATGGAGACATTCCAACGATTGACAAGATTCAGAACCCCAAGATTGACAAGCCCTCCGAACTATATACTTCAGATGGAGTTCTGATTGGAAGGTACTATCGTGAAAACCGAAATCCTGTAACCTACAAGGAAATTCCCAAGGTAATGGTGGACGCACTGGTTGCAACAGAGGATATTCGATTTTATGATCATGCCGGAATAGATCTGAAATCTCTCTTTGCAGCAGTATGGGATGCTATTACAGATAATCCTCGCGGAGCCAGTACCATCACCCAACAGTTGGCTAAGAACTTGTACAAAACCCGTCGCCAGAAATCCCAGGGTTTGCTAAGCAAAGTACCAGGAGTAAAAATGCTGGTGACCAAAACCAAAGAGTGGATGACCGCCATTAATATTGAGCGGACATATACGAAGGAAGAGATTATAACACTCTATCTGAATACAGTTGATTTTGGTAGTAATGCCTATGGTATCAAAACAGCCGCTCAGACATTCTTCAATACAACTACTGAACATCTTACTACTGAACAGGCTGCTCTATTAGTGGGATTATTGAAGGCTCCTACTACATATAGTCCGGTACTAAATCCGAAAAATTCCCTGCGTCGGCGTAATACTGTATTCTCTCAAATGCAGCGGTATGGTTATCTCACGGCTCAACAGGTAAAGGATCTCTCACAAAAACCTATTGAGCTGGATTACAAAGTAGAACAACATACAGATGGACCAAATAATTATTTCCGATCCTATATAAACTCTTATCTTGAAAACTGGTGTACAGACAATGATCTGGATTTGTATACAGATGGATTAAAGGTCTATTGTACGATTGATTCCAGGATGCAGAAATATGGAGAAGATGCAGTCAAAGGGCAGGTTAAAATTATGCAGAACCTTTTTGACAACCACTGGAGCGGACGTAAGCCCTGGACTAGTAATGCAGGAGTGGAAGCACCTAACTTTATTGAGAACAATGCAAAACGCACTGCTTTATACAAATACCTGGTAAAGAAATATAAGAATACGCCAGACTCTGTGTGGATTGTGATGAATACTCCCAAAAAGATGAAGGTGTTCTCCTGGCAGGGTGAAAAAGAGATGACTATGAGTCCAATGGATTCCATCCGTTATTATAAGCGTTTTCTGCATGCAGGTATGATGACAATGGATCCTTTTACGGGGTATATCAAAGCATGGGTGGGTGGAATCGACTTTGAACATTTTCAGTATGATCACGTCAAACAAAGTAAACGTCAGCCGGGATCTACCTTTAAACCTTTTGTGTATTTGACTGCTATTGATAAAGGATGGGCTCCGTGTGATAAGATTCAGGACATTCGTAAGACATTTAATTATATCGAAGATGGTGAACCTAAATCCTGGACACCAAGCAATGCAACAGGCACTTTTACAGGTCGGGATATGACCCTGCGTCATGCATTAGGTCGGTCTATCAACTCAGTTACAGCTCAATTGACTGAAAAAGTAACTCCGGATGCAGTAGCCGAATATGCACATCGTGTAGGGATTAAAAGTTATGTCAAGCCAGTGCCTTCTATTGGTTTGGGATCAGGAGAAGTAACTATCATGGAAATGACTGCTGCTTATAGCACGTTTGTGAATGAAGGTATTTATACAGAGCCTTTGTTGATTATGCGGATTGAAGACTCGAAAGGAAATATTATTCATCAGTTTACTCCTGAACGTAAACGAGTTCTTAGTCAGGAAACAGCTTGGTTAATGATACATATGCTGAAAGGAGGGATCGAAGAACCCGGAGGAACAGTACAGAACCTTTGGTCATTTGACTTATTCAGAGGTAATGAACTGGCAGGCAAGACCGGAACTTCACAGGATCAGGCAGATGGATGGTTTATGGGACTTAGCAAGGACTTAGTAACAGGTGTATGGATGGGAGGGGATGACCCGGTTATTCACTGGCGTAGCCTCAGCATGGGAGAAGGTTCTAAAACTGCACTCCCTGTGTATGGAAGATATATGGAAAAAGTTTATTCTGATAAGTCGTTAGGCATTACAATGGGATATTTTCCAAAGCCCAAAGTACCTATTACAAAAGACTATCATTGTGTTACCATCTTGCCGAAGCGGCCAACCGTATCACTGGATTCTTTACGGATAGATGGAGGAGACGAAGGAGGTGAAGATGAAATTCAATCACTTGACAGTTTATAAAAAAGATGCCGGATTTTAGCATCCGGCGTCTTTTCTTTTATGTATTAGTAGTTCTTGCTTGCGCATAACTCACTGCAAACTATTTTTTTCACGGACAAGTCAGTCTGTCCGAACAATGAACAATTTAGGTTTTATTCACAGCAGTTTTGCTTTTGAACATAACTCCAATCATTTTCTCTGTTGCGCATAACTCACGGCAAAAACTTTTTTGAACGGAACTCCGATCACTTTGGCTGTTGCGCATAGTTCACCGCAATAAGAAAAAGTGATCGGAATTCACCGCAAAGCAACCAATTATCGTGAATTCCACGAACGCATTTCTTTGATGTTAATTCCGATTAGGGCGTTATTCTTGAGAGTAGAATACTCCAAAGAACAATAGAAAAAAGTTAAGTTACAAAGAAAACGATGGTAACTTCAATCACGAAAGGGGTGTAGGTGCGTTGGGATAAAAATTCCGCAGGCCTAGCGTTAGACCTGTGGGGCAAAGCTTTGGAAATTTTTGCCTTTTTTGGGTTATCACGCCGTGGCGTGACAAAAAAGTGACACGGTGATAAGGAGAGTAATGTTCTGGACTTTAAACTAACTTTGGAAGAATAAAGCAAAAAATGAAGAGGCCAGTGTAACAATGATCAAGTGGACTATCAATAAACTCAGGAAGAGAGAGCTCTTAAAAATAAATCAGGACCTATATTCTTTTCAAAAGTATAGGTCCTAATAAGATTCACATCCAAAATTTGGGATGACTCATATGTTATAAATACTAGTGTTATTATTTATCCTCCCAGAAAATTTCTATCACCTCATCGCCTAGATCAACAGTTGTGCGTTTTTCATCTGATTGACGATGTAGTGTTAAGCGACTGTTAACCAACGCAAGTACTTCTTGTTTCGATACCACCTGGGCTGTCTTTTTATGGAATATAACAGCTCGTTCGGCATCCGGGTCTGAAGTCTGCACTTCGTATGATTTATTTGACGTGTGTATTTCCTGGATGGTATTTACTTTGGCTGTAGAATCTTTTACAAGCTGAAGTGCCTTTCGGGCATCAGGTACGCCATATCCGATATAGGTATTACCGTATGGATACAAGTGAGCTGATTTTTCGATGATCCGCATGAGTTGTTTATTGGTCAGCTTTGGATTCTTTTCCATCAGGCAGGCTGCCAGACCAGTAATAACGGGTGCGGAGAAAGAAGTACCATTAGGAGAGAAGCAGGATACATTGGGTTTCAGATAGGGTAGGAAGTCAGGACCAATACTACTATAACTAATCCGGTCACGGGATTTGGCTTTTGTAGCGCCTATAGATAATACACCTTGTGCATCTGCTGGAGTAGAAATAATCCGCCAGTTTGGGTCATCGCCTTCGTTGCCTGCCGAAACCACAATCAACATGCCTTTCTGGTCTGCTGCAATTTGAGCTGCCTTGCTGATCTTACTTGTTTTTCCATCCATTTCAGAGGGTTTGTAGTTTTCTTTTGCATTAGAGAACCCCATTGCATATCCCAATGATGTGTTAATCAGACGTACTCCCAGACTATCCATTCGTTCGATGGCTGCAATCCAGTTATCCTCTTCTGTACGTGTTTCTCTTACTCCATGATCTGTGCGGGCAAGATAAAAAGTAGCTCCTGTAGCCATACCAAATTCCATTCTTTGATTGGTATTGTATCCACCTACCAGTTGTAGTACTTCAGCACCATGGTAGTCCGAATGGGTTTCCATGCTGAAGAAATCTTCTGTATGACTGGGATTTACAAAGTCTCTGGTGTCTTTGATGCGGTTCTCGTCCCGAATCAGTTGCAAAGAGGCGCTTGTTGCAACGCCATAAAAACCCACATCAATAATGCCTACTTTTATTCCTTTCCCTGTTAAACCTTCTTCTATAAAGGCTTTAGCTCCGATCTGATTTAATACTACACTATAAATCTCAGGCGTAAGCTGCCCGTCTGTGACACTGCAAATTCGGAGACGACTATCTATACCATTGATCTCCTGTACAAAAGGAAGTTTTTTTACTGCCTGTAGTTGTTTTTCATCAAGATACGCTGATGTTGCATTGAGCCATTTGGATGTAACCTGTGTTTCAATGCCCAGATCTTTTAGCTGCCGGATATAGGCCGGGTTAACAGGAGCATCTGTATCCTGATAAACTGCCAGTCCCTGCTGCATTCTGTTTTGCTCAGCCTGAGGCGAAATCCATGTATTGGCAGAATAAACGGGTTTGTCTTTAAATGTGATCCAGTACTTTTGCTGAGCTGATGCCCATGATGACATCAGGAGAAATAACCCACAGGCCAGGCCCGATAATCGCATCCGATAGTTGTTCATGTCTTTACAGGTCTTCTTAAAAGTAATTTTTAGAGAATAATTACATTGGGTAAAGAAATACTTGTGATTCACTCTGATTATATGCTTTTTTGCGATTTCCTTCCACAGGACTGGAAGATCTCCAGAATAATGCCAAACTATAATCACAAATGAAGTACGCACCTATCCCCAAAGAATTATTTATTAAAAATAGAGAAAATTTTGCAAAACTCCTGAAACCTAAGAGTATTGCTATTTTCCATTCCAATGATGTAATGCCTACCAATGCCGATGGCACTATGGGCTTTCGTCAAAATAACGATCTGTTCTATTTATCTGGTATTGATCAGGAAGAAACTGTTTTAATCATTGCACCTGATTTTCCTGATCCAAAGTTTCGTGAAATACTCTTTGTGCGTGAGACCAGTGAACTGATTGCTATCTGGGAAGGGGCTAAACTAACAAAACCTCAGGCTACAGAAGCGTCTGGTATTACAAATATTCAGTGGACAGATCGGTTTTTGCCTATGTTGCAGATTTTGTTGTCTGAATGTGACAACATCTATCTGAATGCCAATGAACACACACGGGCTGTAGTAGAAGTGGAAACGCGTGATGCACGATTTGTGAAGTATTGCAAAGATCGTTTTCCATTACACAACTATGTTCGGGTGGCTCCTTTAATGCATAACCTGAGAGCTATTAAATCAGAAAAAGAGATAGAACTGATGCAACATGCCTGTGATATCACTGAAAAAGGATTTCGCAGAGTATTGAAGTTTACGAAGCCGGGTGTATTGGAATATGAAATTGAAGCCGAATTTGCACATGAGTTTATCCGCAATGCAGGCAACTTTGCGTATCCTCCTATCATCGCGTCAGGAGCTAATGCTTGTGTATTGCACTATGTAGAAAATAATCAACCCTGCAAGGATGGAGATGTAATCTTGTTGGATGTGGGTGCCGGATATGCCAACTATGCAGCGGATATGACCAGAAGTATTCCTGTGAATGGGCGCTTTACACCGAGACAGCGTCAGGTGTATGATGCCGTGCTACGGGTAATGCGTGAATCAACCAAGATGCTTGTGACCGGAAACTTATGGGATGAATACCACAAAGAGGTAGGCAAGATCATGGAAAGCGAGTTAATTGGACTAGGCTTGCTGGACAAAAATGAGGTTGCAAAACAGAATCCGGATAATCCGTTGTATAAGAAATATTTCATGCATGGAACGTCTCACTTCCTGGGACTCGATGTGCATGATGTGGGCAACAAGTACCGTCGCTTTGAACCTGGTATGGTATTTACTTGTGAGCCGGGTATCTACATTCCGGAAGAAGGGTTGGGTATCCGTCTGGAAAACAATATTCTTATCACTGAGAACGGAAATACTGACCTGATGGCTACTATTCCTGTGGAGGCTGAGGAGATTGAAGAGATTATGAATAGCAAATAAGCTGCTTTCATTTCTACTATTGAATGTGAGTCTTATAACCCAAACTTATGCTTTTGAAAAGAGTATGGTTTGGGTTAATTTTTAAGGAATCTTTCTAAATGAGTTGGCTTACAGTCCCAATCATTATTCTTCTTATCACCGTGTCACTTTTTTGCCACGCCACGGCGAAAGGATACTTTTTGCCGATCCTGCCCCGCGCAAAGCCGGGGGCTTTCCCTTATCGTGTCCCATAACTTTTCCAGAAATGAAGGTTTTAGGGAAAGATCTATTTTTTACCTTTTCAATCCCCTTCTGTCCTTCTGAAAGAAACTCGTGACAAGACCGGCGGCCTTTGGTTTCTGAATAATTCTTTTTTCTCAGAAAGTAAACGCTACTCTATTTGCCACGAGATCCTTACAGGAGGACAGGTGAGGGAGTTTGAGTGGTTTTCTTAAGTTGACAGCATTGAGCGTCTGCTGCGTTGGTGGGTAAAACCTTGTTAGGATACTTTCACAAGCCTGAACATGTAGGATCTCTTTGTCCCAACACAACGGACGTTGCTTTCAATCTAGGTCCGAACGGATGTTCGAACCAGCTCCTTTCCATTTGAACCAGTTTCACCTTCCCTAAAAACCTTATTTTTACAAAAGATATGGAACAAGATAAGCAGCTTTCCTTGCTACAGAAAGAAGCCTTTGTTTTTCATTTGTTATTTATTCCTCAACATTTGGCGTGACTCCTATTTTTATAAAATAGAATTTCTCTGATGTGAGGTTTTTTAGCTTGCGTCTTTTATTTTCATGCATTCATTGATCTTTCCAGCTAACCATTTTTACAACTATGCAGAATCTCCGAATTGCGACCGCACAATTTGAAAACAAGAGTGGAGACAAAGAATACAATTTAGGTATTATCCGAAAGCTGACGGCCAGAGCTGCTGAGCAAGGGGCTCAGGTTGTGGCGTTTCATGAATGTTCCATTACAGGCTATACTTTTGCCCGCCATTTGTCCAGAGAGCAGATGCTGGATCTGGCAGAAAGAATTCCTGAAGGGGAAAGCATTGCGAAGCTAACTGCAATCGCCAGAGAATACAATGTAGCCATACTGGCTGGACTCTTTGAAAAGGACGAAAAAGATCAGCTTTTCAAAGCCTATGTTTGTGTAGATAGTAATGGACTGGTTGCTAAATACCGTAAGTTGCATCCATTTATCAATCCTCATCTGTTGCCTGGCGACCAGTATGTAGTATTTGATTTATATGGCTGGAAATGTGGCATTCTGATTTGTTATGACAACAATGTGATTGAAAATGTAAGAGCAACCGCTTTGTTGGGAGCAGATATTATTTTTATGCCTCATGTAACTATGTGTACACCTTCTACTCGTCCGGGGGCTGGCTTTGTAGATCCAAAGTTGTGGGAGAACCGGGAAGCGGATCCAACCTCACTGCGAATGGAGTTTGATGGCATGAAAGGCCGAGCCTGGCTGATGAAGTGGCTTCCTGCCCGTGCATATGACAATGGTATTTATGCCATTTTTTCCAACCCGATTGGCATGGACGATGACCAGTTGAAAAATGGTTGTTCGATGATTCTGGACCCGTTTGGAGATGTTATAGCCGAATGCCGTAATCTGGGTGATGATGTAGTAGTTGCTACCTGTACCCCTGAGAAACTGGAACAAGCGGGTGGATATCGTTACCGAAAAGCTCGCCGTCCTGAATTGTACAAAGATGTAATTGGGCAATCTCATCAGTCCGAACAGAAAGTTGTCTGGCTTACTTCAGAGGAATAAATATATGATTTGTAAAGTTAACCGTGTGAGTTCCGTAGCAGAAGCAAAATACCTGGAAGATGTAGGAGTGGATATTATTGGAATAACAGTCAATAGATTAAAAACAGATGATCCGGTTGAGAAATACGATAGCCGTGCGATAAGTTATGAAGAGGCGATAAGAATAAGAAAGTCCCTCTCAACCGCAAAGCTATGTATTCACGAACATTGTTACTCATACTTTGACGATTCATTTGATACAAATGCATTTAAAAAAGTTTGGTCAGAATTGGGACCTGATTATGTCAATGTACATGTACAATTAGCTAACTTACATTGGAAGGATAGTGATATAAAATCCTGGATTGAATCCGTTAATAAGTATGATCTGCCTTTAATTGTGTTTGGAGAGGGAGTTGGATATGATACACCTTTGTACTGGGATATTGATGATTTAAAGCTCTTCAACAACCTGGCATATATGGAGATGTGGTGCCAATCAATTGTACAAAGCGCTTGGTGTTATTTTCAATCAGAGGAAGTACTTGGAATAAAACAAAGTGAAACATCGGATGTATTATTAGACACTGTAATAGATTATTTCGCGCAAATGCCTGTTTTGGTGTGTGATGAATTTGTGATTGAGTCTTTGTTATCTGATTTGCAACGAGTGAAAGCAAAAGGTATAAGTGTATCCCTAGAGAGTACCGCAACTGATATGTTTACTGAAAATGTTGAGCTTGCTTTTCTTAGTGAGATCACTTACCTGTACTATAATCTGGATTCTGTTGTTGCTATGGTAAGAGCAATTAAAGAAGGTGCAGAAAGTTAGATTGTTTCCATGCGTTTCTTGAGATTGTTCAGATAATGAGAGCCGGTTTGAAGCCGGCTTTCTGTTTTATCCCGCATGAGTACTACCAGTTTGCCTGCAAAATATCGTTGGATCTCCCGAACTTGCTTGTAATTGACAATGACTGAACGGCTGATACGTATAAAATACTCCGGTAACTTTTCTTCCAGCATACTAATTGTCAGATCTGTGATATAGTGTTGAGAGCCTAATGTATATAAAAACACATAGCGGTCATCTGCCTGAAAATAGCTTACATCCTCCAGCGGAATCACCATAAACCGATCCCCACATTTTACTGTCAGCGAAAAGATCTCTTTTTTAGGAATAAACTGGGTTAGTAACTGATTGAGTTGAGAGATGGAATACTGGGGTGTACTTTTCAGATTCTTTATTTTTTCAACTGTTTTGGCCAGACGTTCTTCTTCAATCGGTTTCAACAGATAGTCTACCGAATTTTCTTCAAAAGCTTTAATGGCATACGCATCATACGCTGTTGCAAATATGACCATAGGGATATGCGTAAGCTTTTGAAGAAGCTCGAATCCATTCATTTCTGGCATTTCAATGTCAAGAAACACAATATCCGGTTTGTATTGCTCAATAAGTTGCAAAGCTGCATTTCCGCTTGACGCCTCTCCAACTACCTGAAAGAATGTATCATACTTTTGTAAAAGTCCTCTTAAACGTTGAATTGCCAGAGGTTCATCATCTACCAAAATGGTTCTGTAAATCATAGGAATACTTGTTGTCGATAGAGTCAGATAGTATCTGTGTATTGATCCTTCCCAAATCGATATGAATAGCTACCTGTTTATCCGGATCATTGGTGATAACCAGATCTGTTTTTTCTTTGTAGAGGAGTTTTAGTTTGTCGTAGATAGATTGTAATCCATAGCCAAAGCCAACATTGTTACTAAAGAGAGGACCATTATCGTGAACAGACAGTATAAGCTGGTTATTTTCTGATTTCACTTTCAACAGAATGATACCCGGATTCGAGATTTTAGAGACTCCATGTTTGACTGCATTTTCTACCAAAGGTTGAAGCAGAAAACGTGGGACGGGTTGTTTTAACAAGAAATTAGTTTGAATGTCAATATGATAAGTCAATCGGTTGCCAAAACGAACCTGTTCAATTTCCAGATATGTCCGTACAAGTTCGATTTCGTCGGATAAGGTATGAAATAATGTATTTGGAACGGTGGTACTATACCGAAAGAATCGGGACAACAAAATCACCATTTTAATAGCCTTTTTAGGCTCATGCTCTATAAGAGTAACCAGTGAGTTGAGTGCATTATAGAGAAAATGTGGATTGATTTTGGCTTGCAAAGCATCCAGTTCTGCCTGAGTCTTTAGCTGTTCTAGTCTAAGTAGTTGAAGCTGCTGTTCTGTAATCCTTTGATTCCGACCTTCATCGTATTTAACAAAGGTATAGGTAAGCAGCCCTGACGAAACAATACCAGCTCCAAATAGCCAGCGCAATGAATTACCTGCAAAAGGTGCTGTCTGTAATGTTTCGAAGTGATACACCAGACTATTAATTAGTTGGGTAATAATGAATATGAATATCCCAAGCACAATGTATCGGAGCCATTTTTTCCGGATCTGAAAGTCCACATGTTGAAAAAGCCTGATTACAATAACAGTGGCTAACGCTTCCAGACTATTCCCAAGAATAATCCACACATAACTCTGATCCTGTCCGGCTTTGGGTACTTCCTGCCATAGTGTGGTAAAGCCCTTAATGAGAAAATAGATCAAAGCAGCAAATGCCATATCCATAGTCAGGGTAATAATTACCTGAAATAGAAAAAAGCGAAACTGCCTGAAACTATTTTTCATCTGGAGTATATACTTTATTTGAAGAGGTCTACCTGTATTTTGCTGCTTCCATTCCAGGGGCGTAAATAGGCTTTCCATTTGGTTTGCCCGATCAGCAGAAAGATTTCATCCATGTCATCTGGTGTAAACTGCGACTTATGACAGGCATATGATGTGCGAGCTGTTTTCAGATCTATAGCCTCGTATGCAATCTGATACGTTAGATATTTGGTCAGAGTGGTATGAAAAGATTGGCTTAGCCATTTGCCTGTGAATGTTTTCATTGGTGGTATATTCTGCATAGCTTCTTTGGGAAAGGCTGTATAAAGTAGTTGTGACCCATTATTTGCACCAGTCTGAAAAACTTCCGTAACCACATCACTTACAATCCGATGGTCTGCATGCCCATACCCTCCATCAGGTCCCCAGGTAATCACAACATCTGGTTTTAGTTCTGTGAATAATTTGACAATGTGTTGGTGTAAAACTTGTAATGTCTCCAGAGAGTACAATCCTCCATCCTGTAATCCAAAGAATACAGGTAGTTTGATGCCTAATTGTTGACAGGCACAAGTGGCTTCTGCACGACGAACTTTCCCCAGCGTATCACCTGCCGGAATCTTTGCATGAGGTGTTACCCCTTGCTGGCCATCTGTGGCAATGGCTAAGTATACTTGTACTCCCTGATGTGCATAGCGAGCCAGAACAGGCGAAATTGCTACCTCATCGTCCGGATGGGCAAAGATCGCCAAAATAGTTTTTGTAGCAGATGTCTGGGATGCAGGTGTTTGCGCCTGAGATAGCAGACCGATAAAAATAGTTAACCCAAAGAGAAAAACGGTGCAAATAGTTTTCATACAGAAGGTGAAAGATTGGATTTAGGAGGATTGAATATTGACGTTTTGCTAAAGGCCCAACCGAGGTAGAGTAAAGGAATAGCCATGAGTATATCTGAAAAATGGGCTAGTAATTCAATGCGTAAAATACGGCTAACAGGGAAAGTCAGTGTACCTACACAAAGTACTATACCCGTCCAGATTGGAATCGTCCGGGTTCTGATTAAGCTGATAGCCAGGAAAAAGAGGTTGATGACAAACAAAGGACCAGGCCAGAAAAGCAATAGATTAGAGGCTACCGGATAGTGTGAAAAGCCTTCCAGATAGGTTTGGTGGGAGATAGAAAAGATAAAAGAATACACTCCCACAAAACCAAAGTTGATGCCTCCCACACAACTGTATATACTAACAACTATACCAATACGTGATAAGTAAGGCATTTTGTCCCTAAGCAAATAGTAAAGAACACACAGAGCTGGAATCCAGAATACCAATGCGATAACCAAGATCGTACCACCTGTTACACCGTATTCTTTACCCTCCCAGAAAAAAG
The DNA here is from genome assembly GCF_030068605.1 of Xanthocytophaga agilis. Taxonomy (NCBI): domain Bacteria; kingdom Pseudomonadati; phylum Bacteroidota; class Cytophagia; order Cytophagales; family Rhodocytophagaceae; genus Xanthocytophaga; species Xanthocytophaga agilis. The sequence continues at coordinate 98,389 of NZ_JASJOU010000016.1, read as the reverse complement.
TAGAAATCAGTAATAACACAGGAGCCAATAGGAGTGTCAGCCCTGCAAATTTGGAATCAAGAGAATGTGTTGCTGTTTTCATAGACCTTTTGAGAATAAGTTATGTACAAAGCAACTATATCCTAACAGGTTAACCCACCAATTTCAGGTAAAGGGCTATTTCAGTTGTATAGAATATGAAAAATGGTGTATCAACCTTATTCAACACAAATAACCTGTAGCCCTTGATCCTGATAGGGCTTTACCTTTTTCAGATCTGCATCTGTGATCAATGTATGGATTATGTCTAATCCCGCAAACTGAAGATATTTATCCTGACCAAGCTTTGTTGCATCGCAGAGAAGATAAACCTGAGCAGAGTGAGCTACCATTGCCAGAGTAATAGAGGCTTCTTTTTCACTCAGTGCACTTAATCCGTTCTCTGGCGAAATGCCATCTACTCCTATAAAAGCGCGGTTTGCCCGGTAACGTTTAATATGTTCTTCAGCTATACTTCCGTGTATCGCTTGCCGTTCCACATCCAGTTCTCCTCCAATGAGATTGATAGAAACAGATGAACCTTGTAGCTCATACACAACAGGCAAAGAGTTGGTTATCACCTTGATCTTCTTGTGTCGAATATACGGACAAAGCCTGAAGACTGTACTGCCACAATCCATAAAAATTATATCGCCTTCCTGAATGAATTGAGCCGCCGCACGGCAGATCTTATCTTTCTGCTCTGCATTTGTGGTTGTTTTATTACTGAATGTAACAGGGTTTTGAACCAGACTTAAACGCATAGCTCCACCGTGTGTCCGATGCAGAAGTCCTTCAGATGCCATCTGAATTAAATCTCTTCGGATGGTTATCTCAGAAATATTCAAAAGCTGAGCGAATTCTTTTACTTCTACTTCTTCTTTTTCTTCCAATAACCTGAGAATAGTTTGTTTCCGATTTTGAAAACTCATAGGAATGTGATTATATTTGATCAAATATAATCATAAAAAATCAAAATCAATCATATACTTCTATGACACCAGCCATTCGAATCAATAATACCGAGATCTTATCCAACAACTGGTATACCTTAAAGAAGGTAAATTTTGAAATTCAGCAGAAAGATGGCACCTGGCAGACACAATCCCGTGAAGCATATGATAGAGGGAATGGAGCTACCATACTGCTGTATAATAAAGAGCAACGGACAGTGATTCTGACAAAACAGTTTCGTATGCCAACCTATATCAACGGTAATCCTACAGGTATGTTGATCGAAGCTTGTGCAGGACTGCTGGACAAAGATAATGCAGAAGATTGTATTCGTCGGGAAACAGAAGAAGAGACTGGATTTAAGGTAAAAGAGGTAAAAAAAGTTTTTGAAGCCTATATGTCACCTGGGTCTGTTACTGAAATCCTGCATTTTTTTGTGGCTGAATACAACAAAGATCAGAAAATAGGAGAAGGAGGAGGATTGCATGAAGAACAGGAGAATATAGAAGTGATGGAGATAGATTTTGAGAAAGCATTAACTATGATGGAATCCGGAGAGATTAGAGATGGAAAAACAATTATCTTATTACAGTATGTGAAATTACAAAGGTTATTGTAACGGTTTTGAAGTGATTATGCAGCAGGCAGTGAAATAAAGAAACGACTACCCCGATTGGGTTCACTTTCAACCCATATACTACCGTTGTTTTTTTCTACAAACTCCTTGCAAAGTAGTAATCCTAATCCAGTACCAGCTTCATTGGCTGTACCATGAGTAGAAAAATGCGTTTTCATATCAAATAAACGACTTTTCTGTTCTTGGGTCATGCCTTTACCTGTATCCTGAACAGAAATAACCAGATGCGATTGTTGCATTTCTGCCTGAAGAGTCACTCTCCCGCCCTGAGGTGTAAATTTTATCGCATTGGAAATCAGATTGCGTAGTATCAACGCTACCATATTACGATCCGCAAAAACAGTGGCTCCAGGAGTAATAAGATTTGTGATTGTAATATTTTTTTCCTGGGCTGCACTCTGAAATGAGTTGATCTGTTCACAGGCAACTTCCCATACAAGAATAGGTTCTGATTGCGTTATAATTCCCTCCATCTGGCTTCTGGCCCATTGCAGAATATTGGCCAAGAGATCAGAGGTTGTGTGCACTTTTTTACGTAGCTCAGGGAGAATGATAGCTAACTCTTCGCTGGAAAGACTGCCTTCTTCCAATAAAAGGAGTGTCGCTTCCATCGAGTTAAGTGGACTACGGATATCATGTGACACAATCGAAAATAGTTTATCCTTGGTAGCATTTAATGTCAGAAGTTGCTCTTTTTGATTGGCTATCTCGTTTGTCTTTTCTGTTAATAGGGTATTATTGCGTTGCTGGTGTCTGAAATTTAAATAAAATAATCCTGCAATAATGGTAATGAGAATGCTACCAATAATAGAGGCATTTCGTTCAAATGTTTTCTGCTCCAGTTCCTGATTCTGCAATAGCTTTTCCTTATTCAGTAATGCAATGGCCCTTTGCTGATTTTCGAGGTCATACTTGGTCTGGGTATTATTCAGAATACGGGTTTTCTCTGTGTTGTAGATCTGTTCCTTTGCATTCTCCCCGATGCGTTGATACGTCAGTGCTTTCTCAAAATTTCTCGTTCTTTCATAGAGAGTAGAAAGCAGAAAGGCACAGCCTCTGATCAGATTATTGTCTTTTATTTCCTGTGCAATGTCCATTGCTGTCAATGCATGCCGCATACTTTGTGGAAGATCTCCCTGATCACGAAATGTAAGAGCCAGTGCTTTGTGTACAGAGGCCTGATTAAGTCGTTGATTGTATTGATGACTATGGGCTAATGCCTGAGAGAAAATCTGTATAGCTTGTGTATATTGCTTTTTTGCATAATACGTATAGCCCATATTCTCAAGCAGGAAAGTATGTGTCCACTGATTATTGCTACCATCACTATCTTGAATAGCTCGTTTCAGGAGAGTTAACGCAGTATCCGGGCGATGATAGTATTGATTGTAAATAACGCCTATATTACCCAGTTGCTGAGCAATTTCTGATTTAAAGTTGGACTCAACTGCCAGAGCATAGGCCTTTTGGTAGTATTTTAATGCCTGATTTATCTGTTGTTGTTGTTCGTAAATTTTGGCAATGCCACTATAACTGACTGATAAGCCTCTTTTGTCATTGACTGTTTCAAACAAAGGAATGCTTTTCAGATACGAATCCAGCGCTTTGATCTCATTGCCTTGCCAGGAATGAATATAACCCAGTGCATGATAGGCACGGGCAATTCCTTTTGTATATTTCTTTTGCTGAGCTAACCGTAGTGCATCCGTAGCCAGCATATAGGCTGTATCTGTTTTGGCATAATTTATCTGATAAGCCAGTTCAATTCTATAAATAATTGCCAGTGTATCTGTTAATGCAGGATTTCGTAACAAATGTTTGAGACTATCAATAGCAGCCGATTGACCATAGCACTGGGACAGCCATGACGAACACCAAAATATAACATGGATGACCCATCTCCGCTTCATGTATTTCGTCTGGTATGCATGGAAAAATTTTTAGTTTCTGGATTGCCTATAGTACTACCAGCTAGAGACTGATAGCTTAAAATTCTTTACTAGTTATATATCTTTTCATATCGTTTACGACAAGAAAACCTGCCGACAATAGCTTTATATACTCTACAAAGTACACCTATTCCAATTGCTAGAAAAGTGTAAAACTCGCGCAAAACTTAGTTGATTAGTTAAACCAAAAAAAGCGGAGTTCCTTTTCGTCTATACGAACATTTTTGTTTACAAGTTGCTTCAGTAGGTATACTATATGTTGTATTTAAATGCAAAATGCCTCATATAGAGGCACTTTGTGAAAAATAATTGTGAAATTTAAAGATAACCAATAGAAATATAATGCTTTAAGAATAGTATCAGAAGTCTTATTAAAGAGTGATTTCCTTACATGCCCTATAGAGGTCTTTATAGTCTTCCCGTGTCTTCAAAACAGTTTCCAGATACTCATTCCATACTACTTTATCCTGTACGGGATCTTTAACTACTGCACCTACCAGACCCGCTGCCAGATCTTCTGCATTGAGTGTGCCATCTCCAAAATGTGCAGCCAGGGCAAGTCCGCTGTTTACAACAGAAATCGCTTCAGCAGTACTCATAGTGCCTGTTGGGGTTTTTATTTTTGTTTTGCCATCTTGTGTAACTCCTGCCCGAAGCTCACGGAAAACAGTTACTACCCGTTTGATTTCTTTCAGGGATGGTGCCTCTGCCGGCAATTCAAGCGTTTTGGAAAGGCTGGATACACGTCTTTGTACAATGTCGATTTCCTCATCCATATTACCTGGCACAGGCAGGATTACTGTATTGAAACGTCGTTTTAAGGCTCCGGATAGTTCATTGACACCTTTGTCACGATTGTTTGCTGTAGCAATGACATTGAATCCTTTGATAGCCTGAACCTCTGTATTTAACTCAGGGACCGGCATTGTTTTCTCTGACAGAATCGTAATCAATGTGTCCTGTACATCGGCTGTGATACGGGTTAATTCTTCAATCCTGGCAATCTTTCCTTCTTTCATCGCCATCATCATAGGTGTTACCACCAATGCATTCTCAGATGGACCTTCTGCGAGCAATTTAGCATAGTTCCATCCATAACGAATGGCTTCTTCACCAGTGCCTGCTGTTCCCTGAATCAGTAATGTAGAGTTTCCGGATATAGCAGCAGATAAGTGTTCTGATACCCATGATTTGGCTGTTCCGGGTAAGCCATATAGCAATAAAGCACGATCTGTAGTAAGTGTAGCAACCGCAATTTCCATCAGACGGCGGGAACCAATATACTTAGGCGAAATCTCGAAGCCGTTTTTTAATTTGCCACCCACCAGGTATGTTACCACAGAAGCAGGCGATAAATACCAGTTAGGAGGAAGTGTGCCTTTATCTTGTTTTTTTAATTCGGCGAGTTCTTCAGCAAATTGCTGCTCGGCATGCTGGCGAAGTACTGACATAAATAGTAAATTGAGTTAGATGATACAGATTATAAATCAGAGATAAACACAGACGGTTTGAAAATTTACTGGGATAATGGATTAAGCAACGAATCTGGTGTGGCAGTATTGACAGGATACTGGGTTGAGTCGACCTGATGCAGGGCTTCCGTATATTTCTGACAATCCAGTTCCGTATTTAATACTCTGGGCTTGGTAAACGGTTTTTTCTGAAGTCCTACAGATGGATCTGAAAATGCCTTTTCCATAAAGGTTGCAAAAATTGGCAAGGCTGTCTTGGAACCTGCTCCGCTACCATCTCTGAAGTGAATATTCATATCATCTCCTCCAAACCATACGGCTGCTGCCAGATCTTGCGTAATGCCTACTGTCCATCCGTCTGCATAGTTTTGGGTGGTACCGGTTTTTGCTCCTACTTCATTACCATGAGAAAATTTGTATTGGCGAATAGCCTGAGCCGAACCACCCTGCTCTTCTACACCGCCCCGCAACATATATGTCATCAGATACGCTGTCTCTTCGCCAATCACTTCCTGTTCCTGAGGGTGGAACTCTTCCAATACATTGCCATTGCGATCTTCTATACGTACCAGATATTGCGGTTTGTGCCATACTCCGGCAGCTGGGAAGGTTGCATAGGCACTCAGCAACTCATACATACTCACTGATTCTGTGCCCAGACAAAGTGCAGGATAGGGTTTCAGTGGACTTTTTATACCTAAACGTTTGGCATATTCAACAATCATAGAAGCTCCGACTTTCTGGGTAAGGCGTGCGGGTATGGTATTCAGCGAACGGGCTAACGCATTTCGTAGGGTTACCAGTGAATCACTGAACGTACGGCTATAGTTGTCGGCTGTCCAACCATCAATGGTGATGGTACGGTCCCATTCACGATCACAGGGTTTGTATCCGGCATTGTCAATAGCAGCTGCATAAAGAATAGGCTTGAAGGTAGAACCAGGCTGGCGTTTTCCCTGTCTTACATGGTCATACTGAAAGTGGCGAAAGTCTATTCCGCCTACCCACGCTCTGACTTGTCCTGTGCTAGGTTCGATAGCCAGTAAGCCAGTTTGCAGGAATTTCTTATGGTAGGCAATGGAATCAAGGGAACTCATTACTGTATCTTTGTCTCCTTCCCATGAGAATACACTCATCCGAACAGGCGTACGTAATTCTGCCCATACAGAATCTTCATTGCCATTGTAATAGTCCAGTAACTGCTGGAAGCGTGGCATACGGGAGGCTATATTCTCTACATAGTTTTTGATCTCTGCTCCTCCGGGGGTAGTCCATGGATTACGTTTTTTCCAGTAGGCAAAAAACTTTGCCTGTTGTTTTTTCATTTGCTCTGTTACCGCTTCTTCAGCATACCGTTGCAGACGGGAATCAATCGTTGTATAGATGCGTAATCCATCTGTATAGAGATCTTTGTCGTGCTTACGGGCAATCTGACGCAGTTCTTTTTCCAGTTCAGCCCGGAAATAGGTAGCAAGTCCACGGGTTGAGTTTTCCGGACGGAATTTCAGATTCAATGGCTCTGCTGCGAACTTGGCTAGCTGAGCTTCTGTGATAAAGCCATGTTCGGCTATTTTAGAGAGCACAAAGTTACGTTTACGTAATGCTCGTTCCGGATGGCGAACCGGACTAAAGAAAGACGGGTTATTAACCATCCCTACCAGCATGGCAGCCTGAGGAATGGTAAGTTTTGATGAGGTTGTCTGGAAGAAGGTTCGGGAAGCGGATTCGATTCCGAATGCCCGGCTACCAAAGTCAACCGTATTGAGGTACATGGTTAGAATCTCCTCTTTGGTATAGCTACGTTCCAGTTGTATGGCAGTAAGCCATTCTTTGGTTTTATCAATAACAATGTTGTTAATAGCACCCTGCATTTCTTCACGTCTCAATGGGAAAAGATTTCGGGCTACCTGTTGGGTTAAGGTACTGGAACCTCTGCGTTTGCCAATGGCCAGATAGGGGACAATGGCTGAAACACCAATAAAGTCGATGCCTGAATGTTGCTCAAAACGAACGTCTTCAGTGGCAACCAACGCATGGATAATATTAGGAGAAAGCTGGTTGTAGTCAACTGAGTTCCTGTTTTCCTCACGGTAATAGGAACCCAAGGTAGTTCCGTCTATAGCATATACAACAGAGGCAAGGCTGCTTTTGGGGTTTTCAATAGACTTAAAGCTGGGCAATTCGCCAAACAATCCAAATAGGTTACTACTGACAGCCCAGAGATAGAGAAGAAATAGTAGAAATCCGGCAAGGAAAAATATCCATAGTCTTACTACCCACTTATAATACTTTCCTTTTTCAATTTGAATCTGCATAGTTTGTAATCAGTGAAGCTTTTTGATATAAAAGTGAACGATGGTCCAAAGATTTTGGAATTAAATAGAAACGACTATTTAAACGACAATTTTAAATCGGCGATCCAAAATACTATCTTTTTTTTATTCAAGATCTAAATTTTGAGAAATCTTCCCCTGTAAGCAGTTTCTGCCAATTATTAAGTGTCAGAAAAGACAAGCTTATTTGATTGTACAATGAGGCTTAACATTGATTTAACGAATCCCTATCATACAGGTAAAAAGTTAAATATTTCATAAGTATCTGGTAACTTTTAAGTTATACTAAAAGTTTTACTTTGCAGCAAAAATCAGGCATTGAAAACACATTTCAGAACTATTGTAATCTCAGATATCCATCTGGGTACATCTGGCTCTAAAGCCAAACAGGTAACTAACTTCCTGAAGCAGCATACCTGTGATAAGCTTATTCTTAATGGCGACATTATAGATGGCTGGCAGCTAAAGAAATATGGCGCCTGGAAGCGTAAGCATACACGTTTCTTCAAGACCATTCTGAAAATGATGGAAGATTACAATACACAGGTTATTTACCTGAGAGGTAATCATGATGATTTTTTGGATCAGATACTGCCTGTAAAGGTAGGTGGATTTTCTATCCAGCGTGATTACATACTGAAATCACATGGACGACGATTCTATATCACTCATGGGGATATCTTTGATTCAGTAACTACACAACTTAAGTGGATTGCGCAACTGGGGGATATTGGATATACATTTTTGCTGTGGGTGAATAAGCTATATAATAACTATCGTACAAATCGTGGTTTACCTTACTATTCTTTATCGCAGGTAGTAAAGCAGAAAGTAAAATCAGCAGTAAGCTATATCTCCGATTTTGAAACGCAACTGGCTGAGCTGGCAAAGGTAAAACAGTGCGATGGTATCATCTGTGGTCATATTCACCAACCTGCCATCAAGCAGTATGGAGATATTGTCTATATGAACTCTGGTGACTGGGTTGAATCACTGAGTGCATTGACAGAAGATGAGTCAGGAGAGTGGAATCTGGTATACTACAGTGAAACCTCTAAGTCTGGTCTGAGCCACGACCTGGAAGATGCGGATCTGTCGGATCTGGAAGACGACGAAATTGCCGACCTGAAAGCCTTACAAGATCAGTTAGAACTGGTGAGAGTGCTTAAGCAGGTAGGTTAATATGAATATGGGGAAAGGTCCACAAGCTAATAAATATACTTACTTTGATTTTTTACCTGGATTTTTTATCAAAAGGCAAGAAATACTTACACAATACATAACTGTTTACAATGATCTTTCAGGGATAGCCTGAGACCTGAATTATTCTCATTTTTTTAGCCAGCCGATAGGGCTGGCTTTTTGCTTTTTAGTTGTACTTTATTTATGCTGTGTTCTATATTTTATATTTAGTAAAATAGATACATATAAATTTATATTATTTCTTGGACCAATATAGATTTCAGCCTGTTTTCTACCCCTAATAAAAGACAAGATATCGATATTGAGATAAAGCACTTGGGATGCCTGATATTTTATAGATATGTCCGAAAAATAGTTTTTTGGCTAATATAATTGCTGTTTCAAAAATATTTTCTCATTGATACAAAATAAAAGTCTAAAAAATAAAGAATTATAGCAGTGTAATTTTGTGTGGCAAAATGGTGATTGGTGAACATATATAGTTAGTAATTTTGAAAAAGTTTCAACCATTTTACTATCTGTATATATGAAACAGGCCAAGAAAACTATGCCATTTGACTTACCTTTGAAGCTTACATTCATTGTACTGTCAGGGACACTAACATTCGTTGCATTTCTACTATTTCAGGAATCGTATTTTGTAAGAGGAATTGTACTTATCATAGCTGCTTTACTTGGGGTAGGTCTTTATTGGTTGATTTATAGCCAGTTATTAAAACCCATAAAAGGACTTGGTTATGTCACTGATCAGATTGTAAAAGGCAATCATATATCTACTTTCCACTTTAAGAGCATTCATACAGATTTGATGGGGTTGTTAAAGTCTATCGATTTCTTACGGGAAGAACTATACGTCTCAGAGCAGATTATTACCAACATTGAGGCTGGCAACTTTGATACCAATACTTACACTGCAGATAAAAACAAGTATCGTTTGGTAGATGCTTTGCTTCGTATGCAAAACCAGATGAAAATGGTAGAAGAAGAAAGCCGTCGCAGACACTGGGCTACACAAGGCTTGGCTCATTTTTCAGAGATTCTCCGTAACCATACATTAAATAGACAGGAGTTGGCTGATACTGTTCTTTCATCACTTATCAAATATCTTAATGCCAATCAGGGAGGTTTATTTATCGTCAATGAGCAGGATACGAAGGATATTCATTTTGAACTAATCAGCAGCTATGCCTATGAACGCAAAAAATACCTGAAAAAGCGAATAGATATCGGAGAGGGGCTGGTAGGACAACTGTATCTGGAAAAAGATACCATCTTTCTGACAGATATTCCATCCGATTATATCAGTATCACTTCAGGTTTGGGTAAAGCTAATCCAACATGCATTTTGCTGGTTCCTTTAAAAAACAATGATCAGGTAGAAGGGGCAATCGAAATCGCATCCTTTCAGGCTTTTGAACCCTATCAGATTGAGTTTGTCGAAAAGCTGGCTGAGAGTATATCTTCTGCTATTGTTTCTGCCAAAGTAAGTGAACAAACAAAACGCTTACTGGAAGAAACCCGTCTTCAAACAGAGTTTCTAAAGGCCCAGGAAGAAGAGATGCGTCAGAATATGGAGGAGATGGCGGCCACTCAGGAAGAAATGCAACGAATGCAGAACGAGTTGTCACACAAGGAATCCAATCTGCAGGCCGTAATCAATTGCACAGATGATTCAATGACAGCTATGGATACCAATTACCGTATTACCCTGATGAATGATGTCATTCGCCAGAGATATGCGAACTCTCAATTCAGCGATTTCAAAGAAGGAGCCAATGCGTTAGACTATCTGGGTAATGTGAGAGATGAATGGAAGCAACGGTATGATCGTGCTTTAGCAGGAGAGAAGTTTGATTTTGTAGCCAAAAGCGTGGTTCAGGGTGAAGATTGTTATCGCCAGTATATTGTTGGGCCTATCTTCACTGCCGAGCAAAGAGTAAGAGGTATATACGTGTTTTCCAGAGACATAACCCATGTCAAAACCCTTGAAATTGCCTATGAAGAATTACTATCCAGGCTGGAGCTACAGGAAAGTGAGAACTAGGAGTTACGGAGATTGGGTAGCATACAATCGTACTTAGTGAAATATAAGGGGTTTGTATAGTTTTGGTTGATAATATTTATAATAGTGATATGTGGATTTCATGCTGATTTTCAGGTTTTCATTTGATTGTAGCAGTGTTTGGTTTTGGGGAGATAAAATGTATATCTATCCGATATAATACCTATTATTTTGAGTTATATTTTATGATTTATTTGTTGGTAAAATGCCAAATATTTTGTAAATTTATAACTAGATAATATAACACTGCTATTAATTGAGAACTATGAAAAACGAAACGAAAATGCTTGAATCTTTATCTCTTTTTCAGGATATAGACAAGCAGGAAGAACAGGAGCAGGATACTTGGAAAAAGTCAATTCCCGCACAAGTGTTTCTAAATCACTTCTTTGGCATGCATTATCATATTCAACATGCTGAAAATGCCTATGATTTGGATATAATGCCTCAATTTATAAACTACAAGCCAGCCTTACCAACAGCCACTATAGAAGAAGTTAAAAAGCTGTTGCTAAACTGCTGGAGTACAGAATATGCTTTGCGTTCAACGGCAGAGCTTGGGAATGAACAGTACCTGCGTAATGCGTTACACTGGACGTTTCCTCAGGCTTATTATAGTGTATTATTTGGGTTGCGTGCTTTCCTGTCAACCTTTGGGATTGTACAGAACAACAATGAACGTATAAAACGCGAAACCGGAATGCTGGTGGTAAAAGGATATTATCCGTTTCCGATAGCCTATTATGCCTCAGGAACCTATGATAGCTTTATTGTGCACAGATTGCCTTTAGCCGCCCGTAAGCCTGGTTTGCAGCTAGCTACCGAATCTATGGAAGCTCAGGCACAGGTTGGACAGTTTTTGCGTACTACACGAAAGCTATATGCCAGAGCCATTCGTCAGCAGATGCAGAGCAATCCGCAGACGGCTTTGCGTAATAAGAAAGGGGAGATTCTGGATAAGTTCACAGTTCAGCACTGGCAGAAGATAAACTGGCGATTGGGATATACTACCTATTTTGATTTGCTGGAAAGATTAAGAATATCAACCCGTCATCGGGAGATTGAACGCTTCGTAGAGGCTGAGATTGATTTTAGTCTGTTTCATCAATGTTTGCTTGAGATTGTCAGCTATCTGAATCTGATTCATGAAAGTTACATTGCTAAAGCAGTAGGTCTGGAAACCTATGAGATGATTGTGAATCAATTGCCTGACTATATCAGTAAAGGATTTGTGAAAGATCGTCTGACACAAAAGATAGAACCCTTATTAAAGAAGACAGAAAAATCGCAGATACAACATGCGGCTTAAATCAGAAGTAATGTCAACTACGCTACAAAGAGAGCAAAGACGACTTCAATCGTGAGAGGCAGTGTAGGTGCGTAGGCAATCTTTTCTCCGCCAGGTTGGCCTTTGGCCTTGCGGGCAGAAGGATCGGAGAAAAGTGTCCTTTTTGGCCTACTTTTTTGGACAAGCAAAAAAGTAGGATGCCACAAGTAGAATCATGAAAGAGTTTATAAAGAAATGAAGGAAGAAAGATCTATAGAGGTAAGTAGAGTGATGCAAGGGAATTTAAGAAAAAGAAGTTAATAAGCAAGTAAAACAAAACAGAGCCTACACTTATAAGAAAGATGTAGGCTCTGTTATTTTTATGATTTTAGATCTTCGACTTTATCAGTAACCCGTTTTGTTTTATAGCAGGAAGATCCTCTTAACTTTCATAGGCTACACGAGTCATAATACTACGACCCAGCGTAATCTCATCTGCATACTCCAGTTCGCCACCTATTGGAATACCTCTGGCGATAGTACTTATCTTCAGATCAAAAGGTTTTAGCTTTTTCGTTAGGTAAAAGGCTGTTGTATCTCCTTCCATAGTAGGACTCAGGGCAAGAATCACTTCTTTAACATCTGAGTCAGGGATTCTGCGGATCAGCGAGTCAATATGAAGATCATTCGGACCTACCCCTTCAATCGGAGAGATAATGCCACCCAGCACGTGATACAGTCCTTTGTACTGAGATGTATTCTCAATCGCCAATACATCACGGGTATCTTCCACCACACAGATAATAGACCGATCTCTCATGGCATTGGCGCAAATGGCACATACGTCTGCATCAGAGATATTGTGGCAATTTCTGCAATATTTGATCTGGGTGCGTAGCTGGGTTAGCGATTCTGCCAGAGCCAGCGTGGTTTCTTCTTCTCGTTTCAACAAATGCAGAACAAGACGTAAAGCAGTTTTTTTTCCAATACCTGGTAACTTAGAGACTTCATTGACAGCGTTCTCTATCAATTTGGATGGGTAGTTCATCTACTGTTTTTCAGATTTTCAGATCCATACATTCACATAGCTACAATGTATAAATCGTGGTTTGTAATTTACTAGAGTACTTCTGCTGAGATACCCCGATTACAGATAGAGTTTCGCATAGAAGCAAGTTCGTCGAAGGAGCCATTCTTAACAGTGCATTTGCCTTTAAAATGAATGATCCAGGTACATTGTTCTGCCTGCTCAGGAGTGTGTTTACAAACCTCAATCAAGGCTTGAATCACATGCTCAAAGGTATTGACATCATCATTGAATACCACAAGTGCCCATTGTTCCTGTTCTACTGCGACGTCCTCTTCCAGTACTTCTACTTCTGTATCAAATAACGTTTGCATACTGCTTTATGAAAGAAAAATCTGTTTAGAATAAAATTATTATCTTTCTTTACTGAATTTCAAAGGAGAATGTCTATAAAGATTAGTTAGCAAATTTATGAAAAAATATCCAATTTAACTGCGTTTTTCCTAGAAAAAAGAATACACTTTGTAGTAAATGAAAAGTGTCAATGTATTAAAAATCAGTCGATTATATTTTTGGCTTAACCCATGAATCCCTACTTAGTTTTAACCATTCTTCTTATTTACTTTGGTGTATTGATTTTAATCTCCTACATCACCAGCCGGGGGGCTACCACACATACTTTTTTTACTGCGGGAAAAAGCTCGCCCTGGTATCTGGTGGCGTACAGTATGATTGGAACAGCTATCTCTGGTGTCACGTTTATATCCGTTCCGGGGGAGGTAGGTAACTCACAGTTTTCCTATCTTCAGTTTATCCTGGGAAACGTAGCAGGCTATATGGTTGTGGCATTGGTGCTTATGCCTGTCTATTACCGGATGAATCTGGTTTCAATTTATACCTACCTGCAAAAGAGACTGGGTTTCTGGTCGTATAAATCGGGAGCTGCGGCGTTTCTGGTTTCCCGGACCATCGGAGCTGCCTTTCGGTTATTTCTTACGGCCTCCGTATTGCAACTGGCGCTATTCGATGAATGGAATGTGCCTTTCGCTGTCAATGTGCTGATTACCATTGCTCTTATCTGGCTGATTACTTCCAAAGGTGGAATTAAAACGATTCTGTGGACGGATGCCTTTCAAACAACGTTCTTAATTGCCGCTTTGCTGCTGAGTGTGTATCTGATCAGTGAAGCATTGGGGTTGTCTCTGGGTGGATTGATTGATACGGTAAGGGCTAGTGATTATTCAAAAGCATTCTTTTTTGATGATCCCAAGAGTAACAAGTTCTTCTACAAGCAGTTCTTTGCCGGATTATTTACCACTGTGGCTATGTTTGGACTGGACCAGGATCTGATGCAGAAAAACCTGACTTGTCGGAACTTGCAGGATGCCCAGAAGAATATGTATACATTCAGTACTGTCTTCCTGTTTGTGAATATCCTGTTTCTGACACTGGGGGCATTACTATATATCTACTCCAATCAGCAAAACATTCCTATTCCAGCCCATACTGATGATCTGTATCCTACCTTATTGCTAAAATTAAACAAGTTTGGCATTGTAGCAGGCGTATTCTTTTTGCTAGGCATTACCGCTTCATCCTATGCCAGTGCCGACTCTGCTCTGGCTTCGTTAACTACATCATTCTGTATCGACTTTCTGGATTTTGAAAACCGTCCGGAAGAGAAGCGGAAACGGCTGAAAACGATTGTGCATTTGTGTATGTCTATTGCGCTGCTGATTGTGATCCTGATTTTTAAAGCCATTAATGACCAAAGTGTGGTAAAGGCTGTATTCACGGTAGCTGGTTACACATATGGGCCTTTGCTGGGTTTGTTCTCTTTTGGGTTGCTGACCAAACTTTCTGTAAAAGATCGCTTTGTTCCTGTAGTATGTATTCTGTCACCTATTCTGTGTTATATCATCAATACCAACGCCAACACCTGGCTGAACGGCTACAAGTTCGGCTTTGAGTTACTGATCCTAAACGGCGTATTAACGTTTTTGGGCTTATTACTGCTTTCACAGAAAAAGTCAGCAGGAGCTACCTATGGGTAGATTGATAGAATCAAAAAATACAAGAATTATCCCAAATTTTGATAAAAGAATGTCATTGAGAAAGTAACAACAAATGTTACAAAGAGAGCAAAGGAAACTTCAATCGTGTAAGGTGGTGTAGGTGCGTTGGCAATCTTTTCTCCGCGAGGTTGGCCTTTGGCCTTGCGGGGGGAAGGATCGGAGAAAAGTGCCCTTTTTTGCTTCGTTTTTTGGGCAAGCAAAAAATGAAGAAGCTACAAGAAGAGTGAGGTAAGAGACAATAAACAAATGTAGATAGAGCAAACAACGAAGAAAGAAGCCTATGAAAAAGATAGGTTCTGGACTATCAACCGACTCTAGATATCAGCAAGCAAAAAATGAACAGGTTAGTGGAAGAATAATGATCGGGACAATAAATCAACGCAGAAAGAGAGATTTATAAAAAATAAACCCAAGCCCATACTTTTCAAAAGCATAGGCTTGGGTTTACTCACATCCAACATTCGGTATGACCGATGTCAATATGTAATTAATCTAACACTTCTGCTCAGAATGTGTATCAGAATTCATATCCAATCGAAAATTTTATAGTACGGTTATAAGTATTAAAGCGTTTGTTTTCATCCAGGCGCTGGAATCCATAATCGTAGGCAGCCATGATATTTACCCCATTCACGAAGCGATAGCCTATACCTGCCACACCACTGAAATCCCATTTCTGAAATCCGTTGTTAATATCCAGCGTACGGTTAAAGGCCGATATACCTAGCACGCTAGCTCTCACGTGTACCTTATTGTCGACGAGGTAACTTACCTGCGGACCTGCAAACAAATGAAATCCTTCTGCCAGATATACTTTGGCTAAGATCGGCATCTCAATGTAGTGCGATTGCACCCGGAAAGTGGTGTTGACATTCAGGAAATCGATTACCTGAGAATTTCCATTGAGTCTACCTGTTAGCTCGGTGCCTTTGAGAGAGTACTGAAGGCCGGGTTCAAGTGTGAAGTAGTCGCTGAGTTTAATGGCTGCATAGCCACCGGCATGGAATCCCACACGGGACTGTGTAGTAACCGCACCATCGGTTGCGCCTAACAGATCACTGATACTTTGCATAGTTTCACCTTGCCAGCTTGAAAGGTTCATACCCCCACGAATTCCATACCGAACTTCAACCTGGGCATAGGTACATACGAATACGCCTAAAAAGGCAATAAAAGAGAAAAGAATTTTTTTCATAGTTATAGTAGCTTGTGAAGCAGTATGTTTTACTAAGCACACTCAATGCGAAACCCGTGCCAAAGTAATTTGGGGATGGCATATATTTTTACCGTGTACCGGATCTGGTCAAATCAGTTGGATACAGTAAACTCTTTTTTTATCTTGAAGGCGTTTTTTAACTTTCCCGGACATGAAAAGAAAACTGACCTTTGTTGTTTTGATTCTGGTCTTTTTAGCTGGAGTGACTCTTGTGTGCAACTGGACTATTACGCGCGAAACGAAATCCTATTTGTATACAGATGTACAGGCTATACCCCACCATAGGGTAGGGCTGGTACTGGGAACCTCCGAAAAGCTGGCAAGCGGACAGGCTAATCCTTATTTTAGCTACAGGATTCAGGCTGCCTATAGCTTGTTTAAAAACAAGAAGGTCGACTATCTGCTGGTGAGTGGAGATAATAGCTCAAAAAACTACAATGAGCCACGGGATATGAAAGATGCACTGGTGAAGTTGGGAGTACCTGAAAACCGCATTTATCTGGATTATGCCGGTTTCCGGACGCTTGATTCGGTTGTACGGGCCAAAGAAATATTCGGACAGGAGTCATTTACAGTTATCTCACAACCTTTTCATAACCAACGGGCTGTTTTCCTGGCCAGACACAAAGGTGTGGACGCTGTTGCCTACAATGCCCGAGACATTAAGGGTGCAAATGGCTATAAAACCCATACCCGCGAATGGCTGGCACGTGTGAAAGTATTCATAGACCTATACCTGAACAAAGAACCTCACTTTCTGGGCGAGCGGGTAAAGATTGGGTAAGATTTGGAAAGTGTATCACTGATCTTGTTCCTTACTTTTTTCATGAATAAGGATCTAATTCATATTTGGCTGTCCTTCTCTTTCTAGTCTATCTCTCTGGAAAAATCATGTCTCTGAACTGCCTTTCTGCAAGGAGTGTTCTTTCCTGCCTTTCTGAAAGAATCTTCCCTTTCCCTTATCTTGTCCCATATCTTTTCTTAAAGAGTGATTTTTACATAAAGAAAAAACACTCTCCCTGTCCTCTTGAAAGAAACTTGTGACAAATAGTGCCTTGTTTCCGATTGGAAGAAAATAAATTAGACTTCAAAATAAGAAATAAAGGTTACAAAGGATACACACACTGTATAGACAGGTTACTATGTCCTATTATGTGTATATCATAACAAATCCTGGTAAGACAACCTTATATACAGGTGTCACAAACGATTTGGAAAGACGACTGGCAGAGCATCGTGCCAATAGAGGGAATAATGCGTCCTTTGCTGGAAAGTATTATTGCTACAAATTACTTTATTATGAAATCGTTCAAAATATACATGATGCGATTAGTCGGGAAAGTGAAATTAAGTTAATGAATCACAATACAAAGGTAACTTTAATACAAAAGGAGAATCCTAAAATGGACTTTATCTGGTTTTAAGAGTTTCTGATAACTCCAATCGGAAACGTGGCTCTATTTGTCACAAGTTTCTTTCAGAAGGACAAAAGGGGAGAGAAGGACGGGAGATTTTTCTTTCAGAACGAGAAGTTTTTTAAAGTTGATAGTTAAGATTGCATATATCCTCTTTCTTGGTCCATCTATAGTAGTAGAAGAAAGTCCGATCAGTTTCTATTTAACAAGCACTGTCCTTATTTCGTCCAGTATACCATCCAAGCCCTTTGGCTCAGGTTCAAACTCACCGGGAAACCCTCGATCACCAAAATACTTCCACTTTTCCTTTCCGGAAACAGTTATTGCTTTCATCTTTTCACTTTGGCACCGAACTTTGGTTTCCATGGAATAGATAAGAACATCATCCTGGTAAACTTCAAATGTTTCACAAGGGAACGACCCCTCTTCCGGAATCAGGTATTGCTCATCCCATAGATAAAAGCACTTACCTTCTATGTCTTCGATCAGATAAAGCACACCTTCATCCTCATATTCTTCAAATGTAACAACCCTCTTAGCCTGTATCTTATTAACTCTGGCTACCTGTGATTGCTGAACAGCTTTCCAGGATTCTAAAAGCTCAATCTTCTTTTTCCTTCCTTTGTATTTATTTTCAATTAGTACCCATATCCATATAGGACAATAGGCAACCACACACATAGATGGTAAAGCCCAATTTGATTTGTGATAATAATAAATGTGAATGGCAGACAAAGTGATTACTATCACCAAACCAATAATAAGGGGCCAATTCAATGGCTTATAAATAGTTTCCTCCAGCTCTTGTATACTTTTGGAGATCTTATCTGCTTCTTCTCTGTCTAGTTTCCGGGTCTCTGTATTCATTTGATGTTATTTCGTACTGCCAATTATACGTTTACGGTGTTCTAATCCCCATTCCAGCATAACATCCAGTACATGCTGGAAGGCATAGCCCGATTGGGTTAATTCATATTCGACAGTGACAGGAATTGTGTCATGAACCGTTCGTACCACCATTCCGTTGGCTTCCAGATCCCGTAATTCTTTGGACAACATCCGGGGAGTGATTTTGGGGATTTCTTTTTGTAGCTCGCCATATCGTTTTTTACCGAACAGCAAGGAAGAGATAATCGCAGCTTTCCATTTCCCGTGGATTACATTTATCGTGTCGTTAACTGCCAGAATATAATTGCTGGAGCATTCCCGGATGCTTTCCATTTCTGATATCTTCTTCATAACTAATTGATTATGTTGAAACTATAGTTTAGTATACCACTATACAAAAGTATACGACTTACTTTTGAGTAGTAAAGGTATATAATTTTGCTTTGTATCCATCTAAACTATTCGGACATGGCAAAAGTACTGCACATTATTTCCAGCACCCGCGGTGCTGAATCCTTAACGCTTACGTTAGGAAACGCTATTATTGACAGGATCAAAACAAAAGACCCTGATACAGTGGTTAAAGAAATTGACCTTTCCGCAAATCCCTATCCTCATTTGGGACCCATTCAGATCAGTTCGTTTTTTACTCCGGAAGAAAGCCGTACACCCGAACAAGAGCTTGCTGTAAGAAGGTCAGACGAGGCTGTTGCTGAACTTCAGGATGCAGATATTCTGGTGATTGGAGCACCTATGTATAACTACTCCATCACATCCAGTCTGAAAGCCTATTTTGACCACATTGCAAGAGCACGGCTAACGTTTCGGTATAGTGAGAGTGGAGTGGAAGGATTGCTGAAAAACAAAAAAGCCTACATCGCTTTTGGCTCAGCAGGTGTTTTTGGCAATGATCAGATGCAGGCCTACGACTTTGCTGTACCTTATATGAAACACTTCTTAGGATTTCTAGGCATTACAGACGTAACTGTGTTTCGTGTGGAAGGAACGGGAATCCCCGGATTGCAGGAAACTGCGTTAGAAAAGGCCCTTGAAAGCATAGCTGTTTAGCTATTTGACGCTTTCTTTCAAAAACTGGATAGAAAGCATACATGTATGATAATGAACGTATTATGACTTTACAATTGATCTGATCGCAGTACCTTTGTAGTGTAAGTCAAGCAGACATATCCTCAGACGCAAGGTCTGATCATAGATATAAAAATAAAATTTAGGTTGTAAGTGGTTTGTTACTGAAATTCCCTGAAGGTTTCCTCCAGGGAATTTTTGTTTTATAAATCTGAAAGGGAGCATTCACTTTATAAAAAGATCTGGCAGAGGATCACAATCAATACACGTTACCGTTTCCAATTCTGTCTGAAATAGCGTTCATAGCCAAAGGGATCACGCCACTCAATGTTATGTTCCGGAATGCCTAGCGCCTGATCCAAGAGATGCAAAGATATCAATAGAAAAGCCATACTCATATTCTGAATATGTGCTTGTTTTACAATAGTTAAGCATCTTCCCATATATCGGTAAACAAAAGATCAAACATAGTGGCTTCGTGCATTTCTCTTTGCTGAGTAGCCACTTGTAATACTCTATAATGTAATAATTCTGTAGGAAATAGTTGAGTTCTGGCAAGACGATCAAAATTGTAGTATGCTTCCAAAACTTGATCTACCATTGAAACTACTATTGCAGGAGCTTCATTCCAGTAACGTTTAGGAGGTGGAGGAGGATTTAGATAGAGTTGTTCCAACATCTGTTCAGTCATAGGTAGACTTTCTGCATCATTCTTTGGTAGAGGATCTTTTTCATTGATATAATATGCATGATACGGCATCAAGCAACTGCGATGAAGAACTAGTGTGTAGTTCTTCCCGGAAATATCCCAGAATATAATGACTGCTTTAAAACAAGAACATGTACTAGTCCTGAAACTAAAATCCTGAATACTTGTATGAGGAAGTATTTCTTGTAGTGATTTCAAAAAATCTTCCCAGATTGGTTTTTCACCCTCGTATTTTTTATAAGTCAAAGTTTGGTTTAGAATTTCCAAAGAAGTCTCATAATTAATACTCCAGGGAGAGATATTTCTTGGGTAGAAATGATAGAGAGTAGTAACTATTTCATTAATGAAATGACCTGTGATTTTCATTGTAACAAGTTTATTAGTAAGAGGTAAAAACTAATTAGGGCAATTGGCTCTACTATATGCCATTACAGCGTTCTTAAATGCTACGCCTGTTGGTGGAGCATTTAACTTTACAGCGGTACAACCAGGATTATGGATGGCCATATAACTTAAGAAAATCGTTACAAATCTATTTTTATATGCCTCTTTTCCACCTACTTTGGCTAATAGGTTTTCATCAACTGATGCAGCAGCCCAATCACACGCATCGGCAGCAATAAGCTGTTGAGCTTTTAGTGAAAAAAGATAGTGTGTTTTTCCGTCCACACCAGTTGTTTGTTTGATATCACCTGAATTCCATAACGATAAATATTTTTGTTTAGAACCGTATGTATTCCAATCAACAATCAAATCTTTAGGTGAAACAATTTCAATCCCAAATTGCAAACTAGCTACCATTAGTTGTGTGTCTTCTTCATATAATCTTGCATTTATATCCCAGACTCTACATATATTGGTAAGTGTTGTATAAGGAGTAAAATTAAATGAACTAGGGCAAATAATATCTGGTGGAGATACTTTATCTGGATTGTAAGGATCATATACAAAATTGTTATAATTCTTAAAGCCTTTATAAATGGTATTTACTGGTCCACTTCCAGGATAATCCGGCCCACCACCACCACTCCCACCGCCACCTCCGCCAGCTAATCCATAAGTGCTAGTTGGGACTTGAGAATCAGAAGTTGTATAAATACAAGTAGTAAATTGATAGTAGGTATCTAAGTAAACCCAGTTAGAACAGTCATTTCCAACACATATCTTTTGATAATAATTTACATATCGATCAAAGCAAGTCCAACCACCTGCTTGTTCTCGTCCACTCTTTTGATTTGACAAACCTTCTATTGGAGCAACAATTCTTCCTCCTCCAACTAAGTATCCACCAAAAAACTTTCCTTCCCATGTTTCTAAAGTAACAAGTCCACTAAACTTAAGTTTTGAAAGAACAATATCCTGAAAATTAACTTGAGCAACATCACAATCAGATGTTTTTAAGTATCCCTCATCAGGAATGTAGCGAACTATATAGGCGTTGGTTCCATACCTGTCTTTGAAAATAATCAGTTTTATTAATCCATCAGGTGCTTGTTCTAAAACATCTGGAGATGCACTACTACCTGGAGTAGTTGTTCCTACTTGAGATAAGAATTTACCATTGAAGGCAATTGGGACCTCAACAGTAGATAAAAAACCGTTATCGTAGGACTTCCCCTTTTCCCACGCAGGCTCTCTTTTGGTACTTTCTTCTTTTGTTCGGGCGGAAGATGCAGAGTAGGAATAGTGTTTTTCAAACCAGACTTTGGCTTCACTAACGAGTGGATCTAGTCCACTTATAGCTTTGGTTTCAATCTGATCCTTTTTACAAGATAGGCATAGTAAAAAGCAGACTATTACCAAATACAATTTTGGAAGAATAGTTGATTTCATAGAGTTAAAAAAATATATGTGGTGAATCAGTAAATAAGTTATTTTTAGTTTGTTTACTATAAATAAATATATTATGTAATTATTAAATAATATTTTAGATTTAGTCACAGTTAGTTAATATAAAAGATACTTTTAGATGATGTTTTATCTGGTTTTATTAGGGTAGGAATTTTTGAGTAACTATTTAGATAGAATATGTAAGTTGTTTTTATATTGTATAGGGAGTATAGGAATAATTTATTCTATAAAACAAGAGTCGATTTTCTACAAAATCAACTCTTAATTATTACTGTTTCCATACTTGTCTGAAATACCGTTCATAGCCAAAGGGATCACGCCACTCAATGTTATGTTCCGGAATGCCTAACTGCCTGAGCCAGGTTGGGACAAAGAAAGACGGACAGCCTTTGTTGTCAAACTGGTTATGTCCGGCAATTTTGATATTGGGTGCATAACCCAACACCTCGCCGATAATATCCAGCATACACGAAATCTGCTGAGGGGTGCGACTGTCCAGTGGCATTTTATGGGAAGAGTCCAGACCGCCTACATAACACAGCTGTCTGGAGATAGCGTTAATGCCAGCCACACCATTTGTAATCTCGAAGGTGTCAATGATCTGGTCATTATTATGTTTGACAAACTGGTGACGGGAGCCATCAAGCAGGATCAGATCCGAGTAGCCGACTTGCTTCCAACCGTTGCCGTAGGGTTTGGGTTTGGTGTGCCAGCGTTTGACATCATCAGCCGAGATCCAGCGTCCGGCTGGGGTGGCGGTGCAGTGTATAATCAGGTATTGGAATTTCATAGGGGTAGAGATAAATAGAGAATATAGGACATTGTAATCTTTCCGGATGTGTGTTTTTACCAATCTAAAGGATGGGAAACAGATCGTTGGTGAAAACGCACAACGACGGAAAAACCCGTGGTTCAAACAAGATAAACGGGGGAAAGATGTCGTTGGTGAATAACACCAACGACGGGGAGTGAAATGATAAGCCGGATCATACTATTTTTGATAGACGTATGATCCGGTGTGTGATTAGCCTTCCAGCATGTCGTTTACCGTTTCCGTCAGATCGGCGATTTCTTCCTGCAGTTCGGTGACTTCCATATGCAGGTCCTGGTTTTCACCATCCAGTTCATCGATTTGCTCTCTGAGCATTTCCATCTCCAGTTCTTTGTCACTAAGCAGATGCTGAAGGCGCAGGTTTTCGTTTTCGAGTAGTTTTTTCTCAAAAGCCAGTTGCTCATTGGTAAGAGTCAGACAGAGGTTTTCAATAATCAGGCTCTCGTCAGAAATTGATAGATCAGAAACAGATGTGATAGTCATAGGAATAAGGTGTGTATAGAATGTTTAGAGTATTGACGATATGAATTATTTAGGGTCACGCATTGAAAAGAAGCCAACCGTTGAAATAAAGGCCAGCAGCGAAACGAACGACTGTGTGTCTATCCGATTCACCAACCAGAGTATGTATCCAGAGAACGTAAACAAACCCAGGGTTGAGGTTTTCCAGTTGTTTAGCACAAACTGGATATAGTCATATATTGATTTTGCCATGTGATGTTGTGGTTATATAATGAATGAGAACTGTAGGGGCGATTGGCAGATCGCCCTGGTAGGCGCAAACTCGGCATGAAACAATCCGGACCGATGTAGGGGCGAACCCGCATGTTCGCCCGGATCGTCGCAACGAATGTTCGGATTAGTCCGACACCCTGTAGGGGCATCCCCTTGCGGGTGCCCATGTTCGATACAAACAATGTATGGTATCATCCAATATGGTTGTTTCCTAAACGTAATCATTCGCGTTCGGAAACCGGGCGGGGGCGAGCCCCGCCCCTACATGGCTCGGATTGTTACAAACGCGGTCTGTGGGAAACCAGGCGCACACACAGGTGCGCCCCTACATTGGTTCGGATTATACCAAACATCGTCTGCGCCAATCAGGGTAATTTACCGACCGTTACATGTATCCTTCACACAAAACACGGGGGCATACGTAAACTGACGGACGTGCTTGATCTTCTCTACATCCAGTGGTTGTATCTGACGGGCAACTGCGTGTTTAGCCACAATTGCCTCGATCTGGTTGTAATCAATTACCTCACAGGCATATACTTCCGTTGGGTTCAGGCGATGTTCTGTAAACACACCCAGAGCCACACCCGTCACAAAACACAAGGCCGATACCAGAATCAGGGTTTTCATAAAGAATAAAGCGTATAGTGAAACAAATCCGATAAAAAAGAAGCAGTAGACTGTGGTGCTACTGCTTCGTGGGCTACTTACCTGTACCGGATTAGGTAGCAGGCAGGGTAGCTTTGTGAGTGGTTACCTCCAACATAGAGCCATCTACTACCGACAACCGTTGTTCGATTTCGTCCAGCTCAGACTCGTATAGGATCACAGCAGTAGTACCAAACTGGGCTTTGCGTTGCTGCAATGTAAACAACCGATAGTCGGCGCGCACTTTACGGTTTTCCATCTCAGTTTTGGTGGCACTTTCGGGAAGGGCTGCAATGATCGCAATCAGCGATTCCACTTCGGCTTCCGCGGCTGCCAGATCGGCATCGATGTCTGACGCCCGCTCGGCTGCATTGTCTTTGCTACGGGTCAGGGAGATTTGCCGAAACTCCAGGTTTTCTTTGATGTCACTTAACTTGGTAAGAACCTTGTCACAGTCGGTTCTTGAGGTCAATAGGGCTATAGATAGTGCCATAAATAAATCAGTTTGTGTAAGGGGTTATAGATAGAGAATGCCGTCATCAGACTCAGATTTTTCCCCGATCCACTCCCAGGGCGTGGCAAGCTTGTCGCGAAAAGCTGGGGTTCTGGCTGATTGACTTTACAAATATCGGCATTCTATATACACGAAACTGACCGTAGTTTTGATCAGTATAACAACGGTCAAAAGGCACAGTTTGCTTATGATTAGTTCGTTTTAGTTCAGTGGTATTGTACTTATGGGTGTAGCTTTTGGATAAATAAAATAGGAGGTAGTAAGTGTGGGGGCCGAGGTTTTTTTTGTATGAAGGAGAGGTAATAGATTAGTAAATCATATGAAGTGAAAAGATGGCAATTGATGATATAGAAATAAGAAAAAAGACTCTAGAAAAAAGGGTGTTTTTCCTGTTTCATTTTTCACTTTATCTGTGATATTGCATGACTGTATGAGAACAATAGAAGAATCTGAAAAATACTATGCTGAGGTGCTTAGCTATACTCTTGAAAAGAAGCCAGAGAAGCCTCTAACGTTAT
This sequence comes from Xanthocytophaga agilis, assembly GCF_030068605.1. Lineage (NCBI taxonomy): Bacteria > Pseudomonadati > Bacteroidota > Cytophagia > Cytophagales > Rhodocytophagaceae > Xanthocytophaga > Xanthocytophaga agilis. The sequence goes on along the minus strand of NZ_JASJOU010000016.1, from coordinate 72,980 downwards.
TTGATATATCAGGTAATGCTCATTATGAAGATATATGTAGCAATTGGTATGCGTTCTTTTTAGACCCTCAGAAGGAGCATGGTTTTGGAACATTGTTTCTGGATAGCCTTACAGAATTAATTAATTCAAAGAGTAATAAAACTAATGATTTACTCTGGGAAGCAGATAGTTTTACAATAATTCGTGAACATTTTACCGGACGAGGCTCTATTGATTTGCTTATTGCAGAAAGGGATACTAAAGATTCTTACAGAAAGGCGGTCATCATTGAAAACAAAATTTATGCTGCACTAAATAATGATCTGGAAGATTACTATTCAAGTATAAAGGTTTCTGATGAGAATAAAAGAGGTGTAGTATTATCATTATATCCTTTAGAAACAAATCACACACACTTTGTAAATATTACGCACAGTGAATGGTTAAAGAAAATTAATGCCGGATTGGGAAACTACTGGCAAAAGGCAGGTGATAAATACCTAATGTTTTTACGAGACTTCATACTAAATCTAGAATCTATGGGAGAGAGCACAGAAGGCATGAATGCAGACTTAAAATTTTATATGCAGCATGCTTCAAAGATTAATGAATTATGTCAATTACAAATTGAGGCATTAGGTTTTCTTGCAGAGAGTATTTCCCTTCATTTAGATAAATCGGGATGGGAGTGGCAACGATCTTATGATGGTTATGTAAGTTTGCAATACAGCAAAAACTCTAATTTTCGTGGATACCTATATTTCGATGAGTTATTCGACAAGCATCAATTTAAGTTTGCTTTATGGATAGTAGAAGATACAATGGAGGCTTGGAAAAGGCTTTCTATTGAAGATATTGTAGCATTGGAAGCAAAATATGCAAATCAGATAGACATCAAAAATAAACGGCAGAGCAAGGCATGGATTCACATTGGTGAAAAAATGTATACAGAAATTGAACAGAATGAAATAGAAAATTTTGGTGTCTATGTAGATAGTCTATTGGCAGACCAATGGGAAAAATTGTTAGAAGAGATAAATATACTCTGTAGTAAGAAATAGGGTGAGTTAGCTAAACTATAACTATTGGAATAAATGATATTAACTAACCTCACCCAACAGCCATCTTAGCTGAATCTTTCCATAAATAAGCTGGCATAGGTTCCTGAAGTTGCCAGGTGATATTCATCGGTTTAGAGCCTGAATGGTTTTCTAACTTGCTTGCACCCAGAAATACATATCCCATGGTGTTACCATATTCGTCTTCATTACGTTCGCGAACAAAGAGTAAAATTTTTCTGTCTTGCTCTTTGTGTTTGATATATGATTGACCCTTAGAACTAGTGGGACTTGTCGTATTCTGAGATTGCCAGTGAAAGAGTGTTTCACTGATGGCGAAGTCGTGGTAGAGAGTTGTTGGTGAAAAGTTCTCTTCTGATTTTTGTAAGGTAACAAATAGCAATTCTGTATTCTTTTCTTTGTGCAAGGCAACTCCTTCCCGATTACTTGATTTCTTTTCGAAGGTTGAGAAACCAAATCCTGCCAAGATTTGCTCACGGGTATAGCGACTGTGTATTTTGAGTGGTTGGGTGTAAGGCAGAAATAATTCTTTCTCCAGAAAATCAACTTTGTCTACCTTCCATTCCAGCACTTCTATAATTTCTTTGGTTAAAATAGGATTGTGGCCTATAGCTTGAATACTTTCTTCCAGGCTGGCAAAACCTCCACGCTCTTGCCAGACATCATAGTGCAACATCACACACATTTGACGTTCTACTTCAGATAAAGTTTCTAATGGTACTGCAAAATGTGCACGAGCCAGTTTGAGAATAAATTCGAAATAAGACGTAGACTGGCAGGAAAGCCATTTTTTACTGATTGCTCGGGTAATTTCTACTTCATGTGTTGTTGGAAAATCAGGTATTATGCCAGCATCTGCACATAACCGTTTCCAACTACCGCGCTTGTAGAGTTGAGGTAAAGCAATGTGGTAAAACTCACAGAAGTTTCGCAGTGTCAAAGGAAGGTTAGATTGGTGTCTAAAGTTCTGGAGCTTCAGCAATAATTGCTTTGTATTGAGCTGAGTAGCTTGACGAATATTGTTTAAAATATATTCTTTGGCTTTGCGTTCAAGTACAATTGAGCAGCCCAAGGGTAGATGGGGAAAATCGTCTTCCAGCTCTTTTTGAATAGAGGTAGTAGTTTTTCCTACCAGAGCTCTGAATTTATTTTCAAAGTCGTATTCCGGACGAGCATTGCCAACAAAATCCAATACGGTCAAGCATTCCTTGCCTTCGGCCAAACGCAGGCCACGTCCTAGTTGTTGTAGGAATACTGTTAAGCTTTCAGTAGGCCTGAGAAAGAGAACAGTATCTATTTCTGGAATATCGACACCTTCATTAAAAATATCAACTACAAAAAGGTAATTGATCTCTTTGTTTCTGAGCTTGATACGAAGTTCATCACGCAACTGATTACGACTACTGACCAGATAATCAGCCTTAAAACCCTTTAATGTAAACTTCTCTGCCATATACTGTGCATGATCTTGAGTAACACAAAATCCAATGGCACGCACGTCGTGTGGATCACGTAGATATTTGTCCAGATGAGTGAGAATGTCACCTACTCGCCTGTCATTGGCTGTATAAAGTCGGGTTAGCTCACTGGGTACATATTTTCCATTTTTCCATTCTGCTCTGGATAAGTCAATTGTGTCTGTAATGCCAAAGTATTGAAAAGGACAGAGTAGTTTGCGATTTAGGGCTTCTGGTAATCTGATTTCAGCAGCAATGGTGTGATCAAAGTCTGCAAGGATATTCTCACCATCCATACGTTCAGGTGTTGCCGTAAGTCCTAGTAAAATCTTTGGAGAGAAATGCGCCAAAACTGGCCGATAACTGCTTGCTGTAATATGATGTACCTCATCTATGATAATAAAATCGTAGTATTCTGCTGACAAAGGTAATGTAGCCAGTCGGTTTATGAGGGTTTGTACAGAGGCAAATACATGTGTATAGGAAGAAGGCTCCACGCCATCTACCCATAAATCTCCAAAGTTATGATTACGTAAAACGCCTCGAAAGGTAGCCAGTGCCTGTTGTAAAATTTCTTTACGATGGGCTATAAACAGTAGTTTGGCATTGGGGTATTGTTGGCAAAATTGCTTGTAGTCAAAAGAGGAAATTACCGTTTTACCTGTACCTGTTGCAGCAACTACCAGATTACGAAAACGATGATGTAGCATACGTTCTGCCTGAAGCTTTTCTAAGATCTCACTCTGATACGGAAGTGGACTAATGGTAAAATACGTTGTTGGATCACTTCGGTCGCTATTGCGTTGTTGCTTTAGTGCTTTCGTGAGCTTTTCAGCATCTCTACCAGGTACATAAGGCTCAAATTCGTTGTCTTGCCAGTAGGTTTCAAATGTTTTCTGAAACTTGTCAATGATGTGGCTTACTTCATGTGTAGTAATCTTCAGGTTCCATTCCAGCCCACTGGTCAGAGCCGAACGGGAAAAATTGGAGGAGCCAATATAGCCCGTATGAAAACCTGTGTTTCGTAAAAACAAATAGGCTTTGGCGTGTAAACGTTCGTTATCTGTATTATAGGATATTTTTACTTCCGTATTGGGTAGACTTGCTAAAAACTCAATCGCTTTCTGATCAGATGCTCCCATATAGGAAGTCGTAATAACCCGTAGATGTTTACCACTTTCTGTAAAGCTTTTGAGCTGCTGTTGAAGAATATTTATTCCTGACCACTTGATAAATGATACCAGAAAGTAAATCGTATCTGCTGAAAGAATCTCCTTTTTGATCTCACTTTCGAGTGAAATACCTGCATTGCTACCCGTAAAAAGTTCACTTTGTGTAAGACGTGTATAAGGTGTAATCTCTTTCAGATGATGCTTAAAATCAGTAAAGGAAGCATCCAGTTTTGAAAAAATAGCCATCAGAATCTTACCTTCTGCTTCTATCAAGTCCTGCGTGAAATCATCATCCTGAAGGTGATCCCGGATGAGTTGAATAATCTTATTCGATAGCTCAATTTGTTTCTCCAAGCTATCATCTCCTGTATATAACCGAAGTCCTGCCTGTATCACACTGCTTAGGTAATGGGATAAGATACGGGCAGCATCCGCTTTATCTATGGAAGCTTGATGTATATAAAAGTTCTGAAAGGATAGTTCCTCTAATCGGGATAGAAGAAGTTTGGTGATCAGTTGTTCATAGATGCCTTCAGGAAGAGATTGCATAGATTAATAAGAATGTAAAAAGTCGTGTACAATAGCTATATCTGCAGGAGCCCAATCAAGAGTAAGAAGTTCATCTCGGTTAAGCCAGGCATAGGTAGCATGTTCTTTTAATACGATTTGTTCAGAAAGAGGCTTTGCCACAAAAGGAATCAGATTAATCTGAAATGTTCCATAGTCATATGTATGTGCAGGTAAAGAGGATTGAATTTCAATATGTAACGAAAGTTCTTCCTGGATTTCACGAATCAAGCAAGCTTCTGCACTTTCGTTTGCTTCTACTTTACCACCTGGAAACTCCCATTTTAAGGGCTGTTTCATAAGTTCACTCCGTTGAGCAACTAGTACTTTTTCGTCTTTCACAATAATAGCACATGTTACCTGTATCATATGTTAAAAGTGGTGTAGAATCTGTTTTTAGGATTTCTGAAACACATTCTCCCGATGCCAGGCCAGATTCTCAGAAGCTGGCAGATACTTTTCTTCTGAAGGGAGCTGAATACGTTTTCCAGCAAAAGGGCGAATAGCATAGGGCGAACTACTTTCTGTAAACCGATCTGATACCAGCACCTCATACTGATCTGTTAGAGAGATCAACCCCCGATCAAAGGCGCGGTGCAGATTGGGACATAGGGCGATGCCATTGGTTACCGTGTCGTTGTGGCTTTTGCTGAAAGGTACAATGTGGCAGGCATCAATCAGAGATAACGTTAGTGTAGAATCTATCCGCAGACCGGAGATACAACAGGTGAAGTCATATAATCGGGGAATTTCCCGTTTGAATATGGTGCCTCGCAGAAAAATCTCTTCCTGGTATTCTTCCTTGTCAAATTCTAGTTGTAATTGTTTAATGCGTGTCTGGTATTCTACGGCATTATCTTCCAGAATTTCATGTGTCACAGTGTCCACATAATTGTAGGAAGAGGATACTGTTTCTTTTGCCTCCGGGAACCATACCTGAAGCAGTGTCTGACGCAAGGCTAGCCTTCCCTGAGCATTCAGTAATAACTCACAAAGTTCTTCATCAATGCTAGCATAGGCTACAGCTATGTTAAGGTTTGCCAGACTAGGTCGGGTGCTAACCTGATGAATCCAAGTCTCATACCCTGCATTCGGCACTAGTTCCCAGAACGGCTCTGACTTAAGGTGGTAATAAGGCAATGCAAATGTAGGTGACCAGTCCGGGCTCTTTACCAGCAGGTTCCAGTTGCTTTTAAACAAGCCAATTAGCTCTGGTGTAATGGGAATGTGCGTACTACTAATCAACTCTTTCTCAAATGCCTGTATCACACTCAGCAACAACACAGGCTTGTGTGGCGCTACACCTGATGTCATCTTCTTGTTTCTGTTGACATTCAGTTTGGAAAAAGCATGGATGTAGTAAGAAAGGCTCTTCACTGGCATAGTTGCAATATAGGTTACTGGCAAAATTTTCACAAGAGCCATAAATGCCTTTTGTTTGAGAGCACGCCAGTAATTTATTTTTATTATCTTAATGTCAGATAGTAAACCTGTTGCTTAGACAAGAAATTAAGCTTATTTAGCATCTTTGAACAAGATGAATACAAGAGAAAGAAGAAACTATAACAAAGCCTTCAAATTGCTGGCATATTTAAAAAATATCTTCCCTACAAAATATGATAAAATAGGAGTAGTACTGCTTCTCTATTTTGGTGTGTCCCATTTAATTATGATTACTGATTATCCATTTCTTAAATCCATATTTCATGATCGGGAAAAAGAAAAATCTATTGTTGAGTTCCTCTTAATAATAAATTGCCCTCTCACGTTTCTTTTAGATTTCAGTATTCTCAAATGTAAGAATATCTATCTAAAATTCATTGCTGTGATTCCTTGTATAAAGCTTACCCAATTTTATATACTTGCACTTGGAGTTGTTTTTGCTCTAGGCCTAGGTGATGGTCATGGTCTTTTTCCTGGCGAGGAGGGCTTCTAATTCATTTGCATAAGCCTGAAAGGACATTAGAGTCAACACACTTAAGTTTTTGTGGCAAATCCATAGATCCGAAACAACTATTGATCATAGCATGACAGAAGCAGATATCAAACGAATTGAAGATAGTTTACGGTTAGCACTACCAGAATTCTATAAAACATTTTTACTCAACTATCCTGAAGATCTAATAATTTTGGGAGTAACGGAATTTAGGGATACAACTGACTTTCCTCCTCTCAGTTACTCTCCAGATGCGATTATTGATTTAAATACTATCGGATGGGATCATAAAGGGTGGCTAATTGTGGGAGATGCTGACTGTGCAAACTATTACTTTATCAAAACAGATGGGATAGATAAATCAGTTTATCTTTGGGACCATTATGCAGAGGGGTTTGATGTTGAGACAGAATCTGAGAATATAACCTGGGAAGCTGGATTACGAAAAGAGGCTGATTCTCTGGAAGAGTTTGCCAAAATTCTTATCAAGAAAATCGTGAGCCCAAATAGAATAGGTTTTTAGGTTTTGGGTGAAAATGCTTTTTCAATCTCAGGCCGATTTTTCCGGTAAAAACGCATCTTCTCCCAAAGCATAAATATCCTCGTAAACTTGTTTTGTTTCACCGTTAATGTACCTGTTGTAAAGTGTCATATTTTTACTTACCTGTTTTTGCGTCAGTTAGGGTGCCTTTGCATTTATCAAAGTTCATTCAAATATCCGTAAAGTGTACTATACAACTGTTTGTTGTATCATCATCATAAGCACGATCTACTTTCTTTAGAACAATTGGAATTAGCCCATATTTGCGGATTTCATATTTCAGTAAAGGTCTACCTGAAAAACCCTGATCCACAATATACTCAATCTTGTGGTGATTTACATTCCAACTCTTTTCCACTTTCTGATACCCTGACATGGAGTCCATAAATGCCAAATGTTTCAGTACAATAAAAGCTAGTCCGCCTATGAGGATTGCTGAAATTATTTTGGGCGTTACCTGCGTGATTTGTCTGGAATAAAAATAATAAAGACAGCTCAACGCAGTAAGTCCAAGCGCCTGAACAGTGTAAGGGATGATATATTCATAACCTGCCACTATTGGAAGAAAGAGAACCACACTGGTGCCTAACAAATAGAGTATTACTTTTTTACTGAGTGTATAGTCAAAAATAAGTCCCAGTAAGGGTGTCAGAAAGAGTATGAAAAGTTGATTTCCATGTTGCCAAAACCAGAGCATAATAGTTGATGAGAGAAGTCTTTATCAGATTATGTGTGTAACCTAGTGAGAGAATTTTTACAAATGTTCATTCGGATAGTTATGGTTTTGTAACCACACAAATGGTATAAACTGATTTCTCCAAAGTTCTACCCTTAGCATAAGCCAGTTCAGGTCTATATTGTAGATTACGTGTAGACTGTAGAATAAGAAAGGCTCTTCATGGCATAGTTGCAATATAGCAAAAGGCTTTTATCCACAAATATACCCCATTTAAGGTATTGATTATATGTATCCTTAATAAGGATCTTTATATCCAATAGTATTATCCCCACCCACAAACCTCTTTCTATATGAAAACGAAGCTTTTAACCCTCGGTTTATTCTTTCTTACATTATCTTGCTTGGGACAATTAACAATTGGTTTTGTAAAAACAGAGATAGTTGAGGAAGAAGGTACAGATGAAAAACAGTTAACAGTTGATCTGAAATTAGAAGGCAAATGGAATAACAAAGACGAGTTTAAAATTAAGCTGACAACAAGCGGAGATGCAACGAAAGGTGATGGATATGACTATGTTATAAAGCCAGATAATAGCGAATTTACAATATCTAAAAGTAATGTGTTTAACTTAAGCTTCACTATCACCATTCTTCCTGACAGAAAAATTGAAGATCTAGAAGAAATTATTCTTACTATCAAACTGGATGAGAGTGTAGAAACTGATTTTGTAAAAGTAGACACAGCCAAGAATATACTTAAGATCACGATTAAAGATTATAAATCTTTTCAGGATGAAATTCTTAGACGAATTAATACAGATAAAGATACAAGCGAGGTCATTGGCCATATATCACTGAGAAAGAATACAGTTCATGTATATAAATTAAAATTAAGTGACAAAGGCTTTGAGAGTGCTGCAAACAAAATAGATCCAGAAGAAGAGGGGAAAGGAAAATGGATAGGGTCTGTAGCACCTACAGAAGTAGAAAAAACAGGAATATTTAATGAAACGCAGCAAATTCAATCTGTTGAACTTTACTTTAGAGATGGAGTAGTCTCTGAAATAAAAGTATACACAATTGATGAAAAAACGAATGAAAAGGAAGTTTTCACCAATACATTTACAAAAGTATTTAGAAATGGAAGATGGATCAAAAGAAACCGCATTCCTGTATCCCTACGACATGCTGATTATAAAAAATATCTGGAAACACTACGTTTATATGCAAATCTTAATGATAAAACTAAATTTATTCGAATAGGAGACATAATTAATTATGATCCCCAAATAGGAAAAAATTATCCGCCAAGTGATGGATATATAACATTGAATAATGAAACTAAGACAAAGCCTGTTATTGTAAATACTTCATTAAATTCCTATATCAATCTTAATGTCTATACAGATTTCTTATCATTGGTTAAAGCTGAGAGAGGAAATGGACTTGTTCAAACAGAGGCATCTGCGCATATCCTACTCAATACGAAGAATCATAAATATAAACCCTTCTTTTTTGTGAATTTTCTAGAGCCAAGTCTCAAATTTTCCCGCTTTGATAATGGCTTTAGCTCTGTTGTTCCAGATACAATTGATAAAGATCTAAATAAGATTAGTATTAACAGAATGTATCTGAATCAAAGATCTTACCTGAATACAAGCATCCGGTTAAATCTGTTTAGAAAAATATATCGATTTTATAGTGAACTAGAACTAAACACATTAGTGGGTTTTAACTGGGCTAATGTAAGAGGATAACAATTGCCAACAACTGTAAACAACCCTAATACTGCACCAGAGTATGAGCAAATAAAGATTAATACACTTTCTTATGGTATAGAAGTTAAAGGTATTATCCCATTGTATAGAAATTTTGGTATAAACATTGGCTGGATAACTTTTTACCAGAAACTGTGGAACCGACCTGCATTCATTAATGAATCATGGCGTTGGTATCATTCACCAGAATTTGAATTATTTTATTATCCTATCAAAAGCAATCAGGATAAAATTTTCCTCCGCTTTCGTACAGTTGTCACTACAGATGCAATTGAACGGAATTTTGTACAGTTGCAGGTAGGTTACAAAGGCCGATTCAATTTCAATGCAAAATGATATTTTTGCGCCTGCTTTCTTTTTACGAGTTTATGAAATTACTTTCCGTTTATGTTAAAAGTGCTTTTTGGCGAGGCTTCGTCCGACAGGGTACATTTTATGTGGTATGTTTGTTGGCGATCTTTATTACTACTCCCATATTAACTTACAGAAAACCTGTTCGTATAGGGTGGGGTTTTCAATTTGGGCTTCTCCTTTTTGTAGTAGGATTTTTGCTCCTTTTGGGAAATATAAGTATAGTAGTTAGTAAACCTTCCTACAAGGTTAATAAAGGATCGATGCTAGCAAATGTGTTGTATCTATGTGTAGCAATAATTTGTTGGCTTATCAGTATCTACCAGATCCGCCATAGTCATTAATTCCAGGTGAAACTTAGACAATAGCATATCTAATGTAAAACAATGAGGAGAGTTGCACAGGTTCAGAATCATTCAAGGATCAAAAGGGTAATGGTATATCGGGATGAAGATGGCTTTTATCTTTTCTTCTATGATAAAGCGGAAGATTGTAGCAGTTTCGAAGATCGTTATTACTCCACAATCGAGGACATTTATGACTTCTGTGAGCAGCAATATAACATCAAAGAAAAAGGTTGGCAGGATATTGCTGATCCGGAACCTGATTGCCAGCATGATTGGATTACCCCAGTACGAATCAAAGATAGAATAATTGGCAAACCTCAATGGGGAAGATATGAGAAATTGGTGAACGGAGTATGGGTAGATATAAAAGAAATGGATTCTTAACAATACGAAATAATCAAAATTGGGATTACACCATATCCTGAAGATAGCAGTAGATAATAGACACCACTATATTGATGAATATGCAGTTGACTCGATATGAGGTCGAAGTATTGAAGTTTATGCTTCAAGACCGGTTAACTCAACATAAGTGGGACGAATTTCTGTCTACCTGTTCCATTAGTAGTTATGAGTTTACAGGTGTGGGATATTTTCTTGAAATTAGTTGTCCAAAACTTTTTCTTGAGAAAGAAACAATACACAAACCAGATATACTAGGTAAAGTGGATGAGATTGAAGTAGGCTTCATTCTATTTCTAGAAGGAAACAATATCACACTAGAATGTCATACATGGGGTGATGGAGAGCTACCTGCTACTGTTAGAGACTTGAATTTTCAGATAACCCAATATAATAAGTGAATCTAACATAGTAGATATGTTAACAAAAAGGTCCGAGCACATGCTCAGACTTTTTTGTTTTACACCTTCACCTCTGGGTTTTACACATACTGCAACACAGCTTCCAAGCGTGCTTCATACGTCTTTCGGTGAGCTGCTTTATCGGGGAGGCAGCCGTCGTTGTAGAGGTAGAAACATCTGTCCTCTTCAAAGGATAGACCCTTGCTGGTTGGTTGGTAACCAGCTTCATCTCTGAAAAATGGAGTCAGTTTTTGTATTTCCTCTTTGGAGATCTCAAAGCGATACTGAGCCTTTTGGCGTATATAGTCTCTCCATTCCTCATAAGGCATGCTGATCTGGCGTTCGCCGAGTGGGAGGTAGTAGCGGTTAAACTCATAGGCATAGCCGTCTATCAGCAGAAAGCCATAAATGCGGTCTCTTCTGCGAATCTCAATCTTGGTGTCTTTGCGGGTGTAAGTCATTGTTAGGTAGATAGTGGGTTTAGTTTACTACTGGTAAGTCTGGATAGATTTTAGTGTGTGATAGGTGTATTCTTCGCTTCTCCGCCTCCGGTCATGAGCCAGTTCAGGTTTATATTGTAAGTGATGTGCAGGCTGTAGAGGAAAAAGCAGCTGGGGAGCGACTGGCCCTTTTCCAGAGCTGAGATGTTGCTTTGGCCCAGGCCCATTCGCTGCACAAACTCGCGTTGGGAAAGTCCTGTGATTTCGGTACGTACATAGCGAATGCGTTCGCCGATTTGTTGTAGATTCATAGTATATGGGTTAAAGGTTATTGTATTTGTTTTGTCTTCTTGGTCTGCGCATAGTTCACTGCAAAAGTTTTTTTCGCAAAGGCAAGGCAGTCTTACCACTTGGCCGTGAGATTGCAGTTTATTCACAGCAGTTTTGCTTTTGACCATAACTCCAATCACTTTATAGTTTGTGCATAACTCACGGCAGATTTTATTTTGACCGGAGTTCCGATCATTTTTTCTGCTGCGCATAGTTCACCGCAAAAACAAAATCTGATCGGAATTCACCGCAAGCGCCTGGCTGCTGTGAATAATGCGCATGGATGATTTTTGCCGGGAATTCGGCGCGAGTTTTCTGTGAGGTGAATCCCCCTGATTTTCAAAAGCACGAATGTGAAATTTCGAACTTGTAGGGGCAGCCCCTTGTGGCTTATCGTGTCCCATAACTTTTCTGGAAATGGAGGTTTTACAAAGATAGCGCTGGTTCGAACGTCCGTTCGGACCTACATTGCAAGCAACTTCCGTTGCGTTGGGACAAATTGAGCCATGTTCAAGTGTGTGATAGGGGATGTGATAGTACCCGAACAGGATTTTACCGACCAACGCAGCGGACGCTGCTCTCAAAATGGGCACAAGCGGACGCTTGCGCCAGAAACTTTCTTTATTTCCAGAAAAGTGATCGGACACGATAAGTCCCTTGCGGGTGCCCTGATTCCTAACGTGAAAGATTGGCGTTATCAGACATTCTTTCGGATTGATTCCACACCGGTTTCTACCTAACATGGGTATCCGCAAGGGGGCACTCCTACAATTTCCTGATGTTGGTTTACAAGCCCAAACGTTGTTTGTACCAGGGCGATTCATAGTAATGCTGGTTAGATTGCCAGTAAAAGCGGTTGTATAATACATAGGTGATGGCTTGTTTATAAACTGTATTTCCTACTCTCTTCCAGTTGAATTTTTGGTTCATTTTTTGGCTCAGACCGTGGACCAAAAATGAACCAAAAAACACCACTTTTTTAGCTCACTTTTGGTTCGTTTTTGGTGCAACTTACTTTCAGTGGGCTCGATGTAATTGACTAATAAACAGTTATTTATTTTAAGTTTTTTTGGTTCGGTTTTTGGCTCGTTTTGGTTCATGCTCCTTTTTCTGGTTTTTTGGTTCATTGGTTCACTCTCCTATAGGAGAGTGAACCAATGAACCAAAAAATGTATCAGGGTAAATTAACAATATGATATGTAGCTGCTTTTCGATCACCACTCACCCGTACATAGCCAAAGTCAACGGCATCGGCTATCATGCGTTTTACCTTACTTTCGTTTTCACCTGAGGCTTCCAGAATAAGCTTTTTAAACTCTACAGCTGGTATCTCGGTAGTCATTCGTCTGGCAAATACTTTTTCAATGAGAGTCTGTAACCTGGGCGAATGGTTGGGATTGGGTTTGGAAGCTGTGACTACAGGATCTTGGACAGGCATAAAGAAATGCTGCTCTTTGTCCCAGAAGAAATACTGGTTTACTGCTTCCGAACTATGCGACAGCTTGCCCATTTCAAAGTCGGAAGTGAGCACACGCAGACCGTTCATATTCGGTACTTTCTTCACCAGCAGAAAGGCCCGGCTCCAGCGATGCAGGAACGTTCCGAAGTGTCCGGCTGCTGTTTCGCTGTGCTTGTTCGGGTGTAGCGTACAGATTGTAGCCAGGTTAAACTCTGCTGTCAGCGTACGTATCCAGCGGACAGCCTCTGGTGCTCCTTCCGGGTCGTTCATGTTGGTAGTCAAATCCAGACAGCCGTCCAGTATCAGGTAGTCGTACGGCTGGCCTTTGTCCGCTGCTTCCTTCAAAAACAGGCGAATGTCGTTGCGTTTCTCTTCCAGGGTTTGCAGTTCCAGCTGCGAGAGAATCTTCACATTATAGAATTGATTGTCCTTGATCAATGCTTCGTTCATACCCGTCCGCCTGAATATACGGCCTAACGACTTAGCTACATCGTCAGTAGACCGTTCGAAGTCAAACACTACAAGCCGGCTTTGTGGGGTAGCTGATTCATACTGAAAGCCAATCAGCGGATGGGGATACGGTGTATGTGTGATATGCGAGACAAAACCCGCCACAATGTCTTCTACCAGATTAGACTTACCCGAACTCGGAGCCCCAATCGCAGAAAGTATCTCTCCTTTGCTGATTAGTTCGGTATCACCAATGCATATAGCAGGCTTACGGTTGCGAGCCTGGTAGGTAAAGTCAATGGCAATGCTTCGCTTGGGACGAATCGTATACGCAGGCATAGTACTGGTGGGTATTACTGGTCGACTATCCTGCCGAAACTGGTTTACCAGCCGGTCATATTCATTGTTTGAGGTTTGTTCTTTTGTCATACGTGTTCTCATAGTGGTTTAGCAATAGATCGGTTAGTATATCATTGGCTTCCTCCAGGCGTTGGTTGTGTCGGGTCAGCTCTACATTGGCAATCCACAGGCGGCAATATTATTGCAACCGCGGACCTTGGGTCAGTATTTCACAAAGTGCCTCAATGGTTAGCTCGGCTGTAGTCACAAAGTCAATAAGCACACTGACTTCTGCCCGGATGGCTGCTGATAATCAGTATTTATACTTTATAGTTATAGAATATCGTAAGTCAGAGGTACAATTCTTACATATCCAATTTGGCTACAACTAAACACGGTTTGGCAACACCTGCGTAGTAAACTCTCCGGATCTTTGCATTCAGAACTAACGAATACAGTTATGCAAAAAGCAGTAGAATTTAAAAACAGAAACTGGCAGGTTGCTGCCATTCTTCATTTACCAGAACATTTCAATGAAAAGAGCACCTATCCGGCCATTGTATGTGTGCATCCCGGAAGCAGCGTGAAAGAACAAACAGCAGGACTCTATGCCGAAAAGCTGGCAGCAGCCGGATTTGTGGCACTCGCTTTTGACGCCTCTTTCCAGGGCGAGAGTGGTGGAGAGCCTCGTTACCTTGAAGATCCAGCCACCCGTGTGGAAGACATCCGGTGTGCAGTAGATTATCTGACCACGTTGACTTTTATCGATGAGAATCGTATTGGAGTGCTGGGCATCTGTGCAGGAGGTGGCTATGCTGCCAATGCAGCCTTAACCGAGAAGCGCATTAAGGCTGTAGGTACGGTAGTAGCCTCAAATTTTTCCAGAGCGTATGGAGAGCTTAATACACTACAGATTCTGGAGGCTGTAGGCAAGCAACGCACAGCCGAAGCCAGAGGTGCCGACGCATTGATTGTTCCCTGGACTCCTGCCTCTCTGGAAGAAGCCGAAAAGAATGGGCCTGTAGAACAGGATATGGCAGAGGCAATAGACTACTACAGAACACCCAGAGGCGAACACCCCAGATCCAGCAACAAGCTTCTCTTTATAAGTATGGGTGCAGCAATAGCGTTTGACGCCTTCCACCTGGCCGAAAAATTACTAACCCAACCGCTATTTGTGGTAGTAGGAGACAGAGTTGGTGCATTTGGTTCCTACAGAGATGGCTTTGAACTCTACAACAAAGCTGTGTCTACAAACAAAAGTATCCATGTGGTAAAAGGAGCAGGGCATTATGATTTATACGACCAACCCGAAGCCACCGCCGAAGCCCTAAGCAAACTGGTACCTTTTTTTAAGACGTATCTGTAAGCAAAACACTCTCCCTATCCTCCTGAAAGGAACTTTCCGCCGTTGTCGGGACAGGCGTGACAAATAGAGCCTTTCTTGGTGTTGGAGCGAAAGCATATTCTCCAGTCGGAAAGGCCGCCAGTCTTGCCACGAGTTCCTTTCAGGAGGACAGGGATGGAGGGAGGACAAAGGGATACAAGAAGGGATAAGAGTCCCCAAGGGAGATTATTTTTAAAGTATTTTTCTTTATTTACAAACCTTGTTTTTGCAAAAGATATAGGCCAAGAAAAGACTCATGCCTTTTCTGAAAATGAAGGAAATAAGCTACAAAGAGAGCAAAGATGACTTCAATCGTGTATGGTCGTATAGGTGCGTTGGCAATCTTTTCTCCGCGAGGTTGGCCTTTGGCCTGCGGGCGGAAGGATCGGAGAAAAGTGCCCTTTTTTGCTTCGTTTTTTGGGCAAGCAAAAAATGAAGGAGCCACAGGAAGAGTGAAGAAAGGGACTTTAAACAAACTCAGGAAGAGAGTTATCTAAAAAGTTATCCAGCGTCTATAATTCAGCTTCACTAGTGTAAATTACATCCCATGAAAACTATCAACTCCATATCTCACTTTCATCGTTTGCTATCCCTACCCGAACCCTTGCATCCATTAATCAGTGTGATTCGTGTAGAAGATATCCGACTAACAGAAGAATTTTCTTCAGAGAACTTTCTTTTCAACTTTTATAGCGTGTCGCTGAAAAGAGATGTACAGGCGAAAATAAAATACGGGCAACAATATTTCGATTTTGATAAAGGAGTCATGAGCTTTATTGCTCCCAAACAAATCCAGTCCGTTGAAGTGATGGATCTGGCTTTGGAAAGCCAGCAATCAGGCAAAGGCTACGCCCTACTGTTTCATCCCGACTTTCTTTACGGCCATCCACTTGCCACCACTATCAAACAGTATGGCTTCTTTTCCTATACAGTCAATGAAGCATTGCACCTTTCAGAAAAGGAGGAAACAGACGTGGTAGATATCTTTCAACGAATGGAACGGGAGTGCCAGCATATTGATCGCCATACCCAGGATATTTTGATTGCACAGCTGGATTTATTGCTGAAATACAGCAACCGCTTTTACGAAAGACAATTCCTGGTTCGGAAGTCCGTAAACAACCACTTGCTTACCAGAATGGAAACCTTACTCCAGGACTACTTTGACAGCGAAGAAACATTAAAAAACGGACTTCCTACTGTGGACTATCTGGCAGGTGAATTAAACGTCTCCCCACATTACCTGAGCGACATGTTGCGTACATTAACCGGACAAAGTGCCCAGCAACATATTCATGAAAAGCTAATCGAAAAGGCCAAGCAATACCTGGCAACGAGTAATTTAACTGTGGCTGAAATTGCGTATGAGTTAGGCTTCGGTCACCCTCAATCGTTCAATAAGTTATTCAAGAAAAAAACAAACATGTCCCCACTGGAATTCCGTCAAGGCTTTAACTGATGTCATAAGTGCCATTGATGTTTGGTTGCGACATAGGTTATATACACATGTTAATATACAAAAGTTACACTAAAGAGTTTTGCAGAAATAACCGTGTTAATCGCTTTTCCACAAACCCTGATCCTCCTATGCCATCTTCATAATATAGTGACAAATCTGTTCCTTCAGGAATATTTTCACTTCCTGTTTCCTCCATGTCTTCATTATAGTATACAAAACAAGCAGGAGTAGAACCTGGCCTTCTCAGAAAAACAGGAATAGGCCATTCTGCCTTATCAAAAGTATCAAGCTTACTTATAATACGCCATGTATCTTCATCGAATCCCTGTATCCCAAATCTTTTCACTAAGATTACATTTCCCTTATTTATAATTTCGCTGTCTCTAATTGTAGGAATCTGATCATACAATTTCCTGAAAAACCACCCAAGAGGTACTTTAGTGCGAGGATGTATATGGGTAATCAGTCCCAGGCAATATCCCTTTTCTGCTAAGGGTACACAAAACACATCTCCTATAGAATATCTGCGTTTTTTTAATAGGCTAATCTTTGTCATAAGGGGAATATTGTCAAACTGTTTCTTGTTTCTGGAATCCATAAGCCTTAGAAATGCGTTCGTTACTTTTGTTCTATAATCTGATTCCGATTGAAAGATACATATAAACTGACTATATTATTTTGGAAATAAAGACCAGGACTCTTATCTCTGTCCCTGAGCAGGTCTCTATACAAAGATTAAAACGAAACAATGGGTGTTTGTCTTATTATTGAAATAGGTTTGTAAAGTTTGCTCCAAGAAAAACGCCTAATACAAAGTTGTTTTTGTCAGTGTTAAATGCAAATCCTTTATCACTTACATAGCCTGTAAATATTCCTCCATTGAAGTTAGCCCGGTCTTTGTCTGAAGTCAGGAAGTAAACCGGAAACTCAAATGAAAAAAGTTCCTGGTTAAGATCCAGATTGATATTGGGATTTATTCGCAACAATTTTCCCTGGTATCCACTGGAAAGATATTCGATCCGTACTCTATTGCTTGTTTGTCGTGTAGGAGCAGACGAACTCAGGTTTTTTTCAATAAGGACCCCTGTACTATTTACCGGCACATAATACTTGATAGGATCGTCTGTCTGATACCCTGCCGTATGTGTAAATGACAATGCAAAAATGCCTATACTGGTTAATGCCCCTACCGTAGCTGTGAGTTTTACAGCAGCTTTAGAGTCTGTTTGCGATAGAAACGATGTTGTGTCTGTAATATATTCAAAATCCTGTTGTTCAACTCCGAATTTAAGCCCTCCATACCAGGCAACCCCCCACTGTATCTTAGCCTTTCGGTCAAATATCCGTTGTTCTTCAGGTGTCAGATCATCGTACTTAAAATCAGCCATATCCTTCCCAACGGCTTTTATCGCCTCATTGTATTTTTTGGCATCATAGGCAAAGCCAGTGCCCCACCATATTTTCTGAGTTCCTATAGTGAAAGAGCTATTATTGGACAAACCCGCAATTGTCAGGGGCTTTACCCGCTGTGTTTTACTGGCAACAGGGGTTGAAATACTGGTATTGAGATTCCATGAGCTTTTTATCCTGTAGTTGATATTGCCTTCTGCAATCAATCCGTCATTCGTAGCACTTAGTTTTGTGAAACTATTATACGACTGAAACCCTGAAGCTGGAGACGACTGAAGCGTCAGTGAAGGTTGAGTGGTTTTTACGCTGTCAGTTGTTTTATCAGAAAGTTGACAGTAAGAACTGAGCACCTTACTAAAAAGTAAAAGAGTAAAGATGATTTTTTGCATGAGCGCTGGACTTAAATAGTAATACCGTGTTGGCCTGTAGTATGATTTAATTTTAAGTTACCCTTCACTGCCCATAATTCAGCAGGCGGATCGACAATGGCAACACTATAGTTGTCGCCTGGTAAGCCTTGCACAAAATAGGTGAGAAAGTGAATTCCGTTGTCCAGTTCGATAGTTGTTGTACCGGAACCATGAAGTACTTTGTCTCCATTGATATATACTTTCACCCAACCAGAATCTGAGAATGCGGAAATAGTAATGGGAGTTGCCATATTTCTGAATCAAAAAAGTGAATAGTAGTTTGACAAAACTGCGTTTTATGATTGGTTCTGCTGCTGTTGCTGTGAAGTAGGAGCAGGACTTACTTTATCTTTATTTTCATTGACCTTAAGTGCCGCATACGTACTGGCACTGATACCCATCAACGTAAGTATGGTGTCACTGAAAACAGGCATTTCCAGGTCTTTATATACTTGTACCCAGAAGATAAAACCCAGGATCAGGGTAAACAACAGGTTTTGAAAACGATGGATGCTGATTCCGCTTTCATCTGCGAGCAGATCTTCTATCAATCCCGCACTTCTTTTGTGTTGCAGCGCATGAGTTGAATCTTGTCGTTCCTGGTTGTTGCTAATGATTGTGCCAGACAGGGCAGTACCTGCGCTGATGCCAAGAAGTATAAGTGCTGTACTGTTCAGGGAGTTATAGTCATCTTTGATGATCCAGATGTAGATATAGGAACTGACAATAAGAAAAGTCCAGAACGCCAGTTGGAAACGTGCCAGACTATAGGGAGGGTCAGAACTTTTATTAGGATGTTTGATCAGGCGGGTATATTTGCCCAATAGTATAAAACCTATCAGTAAAAAAATGATTACCCCCAAAGCTCCTCTCAGCCAGTAGGTATCATAGAACACAATGGTGAAATTATTTGGCTGAACTACGGGTAATGGATTTTCTCCCCGTACCCCTGCACTAATGGTAACTGTTCGCTTCGACTCGCCCCGTGTGTAAAAGAGATTCCATAGTGTTTCAGTTGTTGTCTTCTCGTTCAGATTAAATATCAGATCCTGACGGTTTTTGACATTGGGACGTGCTTCACAACTATCGATAGGAATATTGTTGATGAACAAAATAATGTGTTCATTTTTTTGCAATAGCTCTGATGTACCTTTGGTTTTAACTAAAATCTTCTGATTCAGATAGGCTTGTTTGATAGTCAGTTCAGGCCACCGCCCAACATTGATGACAGAATCCGACAATGGTTTCTCCTTGGGTGACTGGGAAGTTGTATCGGTCTGTGCCTGAACCGTAGTGATACATACTGCAATCAGAAAATAGATAGCATTTTTCATAGGGATGACAATAGAAATTCAGATGATGCCTTTCTAAACAGTTCAGGATTTGTACTATACACAGTAGTAAGAACTTTATAGTACGTATACAGAAAAAATGCCATTTATAGTGGTGCAAATGGCGCTTTGGTATATAAATATAACTTAATTAAGGGAAAATACCTGACAGTTTTTTGAAATTATTTCTTCATAACTATCAGGTTAAGAATGGAGTAGTGGTTAAATTCATCAACATAACCATCTAGTAACAGGAGATTGTCTCGCTGTAAAATGATTCTATTTTTTAGCCTTTGTTACAGCTTCGTGGCTAGTATATATTTCTAATCCCAACAGCAATTCACTCCACTTTTCTTTTCCTTTTTTATTGAGTTGACCCCTTGCAGCCTGATTTTCTGGCTTAAAGAAAACTTCATGGCATGTTGGACTTATTTCAATAACTGCAACAATTGAATTATTAGCATTATAAAATAGCAGACCTCCTATGATAAATACCGTTGAGCAATCTCCTATATAGTAATTTTTGGTGTTATTTACAACGCTGAGCAGTTTATCTATTGTACTTCTATCTTCTATGGTTTTAAAAAAAGCAAAGTACTTGGATATTTCCTGTTTCTCAATAGAGACCAGCTCTCCAGGTTGCAGAGGGCTATACATTTCTTTCCTTATTTCTTCATATTGGAGAGTATCGATCAAATAGACCTTTACATAACTAAAGTCTTGGTATGGGAATTTCCGTTTTTCTTGTCCGCTCACTGTATATACAATCAGGAAGCAACATAAGGCGGAAGTAATAATTTTTAACATGACCGGATGGATATTTTATGCAATTTACTTCCTTTTTATAAGCTTCCTTTTTGCCTGCTTTACATATTTTTATTGTTCATTAGTTACTTTCGCACTCTGTTTATTTTTCTATCCATATATGAGCAACAAAAAAGAAGGGAATCAATATGATAAAATATTTAAAGAAAACCTGGAATCTGTTACTTTGGCACTGATAGAGAAAGTGTTGCAGATCCAAGTAGCTTCCTATGAAAAAATGCCTCTGGAACTACAACGGACTTTGGAGCGAAAGCCAGACCAGCTTTTAAAGATCACAGATAAGCAGGGCAATACGTTTTTGCTGCAACTTGAATTCCAACTCGCGGATGAGGAGAGGATGGTGGATCGCATGCTTGAATATCGAGCCATTCTTAACCGAAAATATGATTTCAATGTACGTCAGTATGTGCTGTTCTTATCAGATCAGATACCCCAGATGAGTACTCGTATCGAAAAAGAAAATCTTACGTTTTCATTCTATCTGATTCAGCTTTCACAAATTGACTATGAGTTATTTCTCTCTTCTGATAAAGGAGATGAGATTGTTTTTGCTGTATTGGCTAACTTTGGTACTACCACTCCTGAAACTGCGGCTAGTCTGATTGTGCAACGATTAAACCAGACTTCAATCAATAAAGTGGAACGAGATAGGCACTTGCAACAATTACGTGTATTGGCTAACTTGCGTAAACTAACACCCTTTGTAGAAATCATGATAGAATCTATTTCTCAATACATAAAAGAAGAAGATGACTTCCTTTTTAAGAAAGGCCAGCTAAAAGGGAAAGAAGAAGGAATAAAAGAAGGCAAATTGGAAGGCATTGAACAAAAGACTCGTGAAACGATTGTGAAGTTCCTGAAAGATGGCGTATTAACTACCCAACAGTTGGCTTCTTATTTTGATGTAACCGAAGAGTTTGTCGAAGACCTGCGTAAAAATCTTAATAAATAGATTATCCTTTATAAGGCAAAAATAGCATGAGTCCGAATTTTATATTTGGACTCATACTTTATATTTGGACTCATACTATACTCTTTACAAAGGTAGTATGCTTGTACTATCTGATATGGATTGTTAAATCCTTCTTATCCTCCATTATTTTTTTGGAAGCTTCTTCACATTTCTGTAGCCACTCTTCAATAGACATCGGAGGCATCTTGACGATTTCATATTTGGTACCGCTGGAAAATCCAGGCCGTCCATCACGGTGTACACTATTGAACTGCCTATGCATATAAAGTCCTAGCCGATAGATATATCTCCATTCGTCGTCTTCAATACTATTTTTGACGTTCTTTAACAACTCAAGATCATCCGTTAGAAAATCTACAATACAAGGATGTACGCGTTGCCAGTACCCTCCATTGCCTTTTCCCGGGATCAAATCGCCCTGAACCTTATCTGCATTACCAAATGAGTTGGCGGTGATCAGCTTCTGGTTTTTTTGAAGTTTGTAGGTTGTTACAAAGTGGGCAGGAAATTCCAGCATTACCACACAATCAAGGTCACTATTATATGCCGCAATTCGCAATGGGTTAATCTCAATCACAACAGCCCCATGGATAGTGCCAAACTGAATGACTTCACTGATATATTTGCGGTGATCTGCTCCGTTAAAATTATTTTTAGCGCATTCCACATCATAGACATACTCTTCTGATGAATTGCCAAATATGCGACTAAGAACTCCTTTTCTAACAGTTTTATAGTATTCCGGAAAAAGATAACGAAACTTCCTGTCAGAAAGAGTAAAGGGTTTGGAGTTGGTTGCTACCGTATTGGTATCCATATAGTTAATCTCCTCATTCTTATACCGATCCTCCATAAACTCATCCATATTCTTGGGTGACACCTTATAGCGGTATGCTTTGGCGTCGTTCGGAAAGTCAGCCAGTACCTGTCCCGACTTATCTTTAATAAATTGGGCCAGTATATCCCATACAGGATCTTTTCCTGCTTCAGTAGTGAGATAGTTATTTGTACTCTGCACTTCACCTGTTGTGCTGTCCATATGAAACTCCCCGGTAACTGTTCCGTTGTTGCTTCCCCAGAAAGAATGTTTGTCTTTACTGATTTTAAATCGTATGCCTTCTTCCAGAGTCCCTGCCAACGTATGAAAGCGGAGTCCATCTATCAGGTTCTCATCTGCCAGAAAAAAGGTCAGTCGGCCTGCAAAGAAAATATCAATAGTATTAGGTCGTTTGGCTGACTTTAAAAATGAATCATACGTAATTTCTTCAGGCGTTGAAAATTTGCATTCTAACGGAATTTCAATGTCTGAAATAATACTCTGCAGATTTCTGTTGATAACAAATCCATTCAAGGGATAGCGCATAGCGATTTGGGTGTTGCGTTTCGGATGCTTTTTCTGGTGATGGTACCACAAACCAAAACTATCATTTCCCAATAAGATCACCCTTTGCTATTTACTATAATACCTACAATGTACTATCCTGCTAAAATCTGCTATACTTGTATGAAAACAGGAAATACACCCGTTACTTTGTAATCTGGAATGACTAGTGAGAATACATTCTTTTCAGTGGAGAGAATCTGGCTGAATCACAGAGTTCCCTATCAAAAATAGAAGTTAACTTGTATAAACTAACACTTGTACAATGAAAGCAAAGCTCTATATATTCTGTTTTCTGATACTATCTGCATGTAACTCAATAGAAACCAATGATACGTTGAGTAAATCCGATATTGACTATATCAGAAGTCTTAACTTACTGGATAAGGACGAACAAATACACAGGTTTTACTCTGAGTATAAAAAGAGAGTAGCTGGCAATTTTTTTACGGATAAAAGGATGGCAAAGTATTGGATTGATGAACGCGACTCGAAAAAGAATAGTATTCACTCTGCTTTTTACAATGAAATTCAGGCAATTGATACCGTCTATTATGCGGGAGCTACCTATTCTCCTTATATGATGATTACCAAAGCGGATGGTAAACAATTTAAAGTTTGCACTGATGGAAAACGGGAAGAGATTAAAGCTTTCTTTGAAGAGGCAATACATTTATGGAGACAGAAGAAAGCAGCTAACTAATTCCTGCACTATGTTTTCTGATTTTTTACTTTCCTGTTAACTAAAATGACATTCCTGCCGTTGTCTGGATACGTGTAATAAGATTGGTGACCTTTGGGTTTGGGTATACTTATTTTCTCTCAGAAACCATAGATGGCTCAATTTGTCACAAGATTCTTTCAGAAGGACAGGAAAAAGAGAGTTTCTTTCAGGAGGATAGCAAACATGAGTCATCCCGAATTTAGAGGAGTGAATAACAAATTAAGACAAAGGAGTTACAAAGGGAGTTGTGCTGCCTTCAATCGTATGTGGCAGTGTAGGTGCGCTGGCAATCTTTCTGC
This sequence comes from Xanthocytophaga agilis, assembly GCF_030068605.1. Classification (NCBI taxonomy): domain Bacteria; kingdom Pseudomonadati; phylum Bacteroidota; class Cytophagia; order Cytophagales; family Rhodocytophagaceae; genus Xanthocytophaga; species Xanthocytophaga agilis. Next base: position 49,074 of record NZ_JASJOU010000016.1, on the reverse strand, counting down.
CGCGAGGTTGGCCTTTGGCCTTGCGGGCGGAAGGATCGGCAGAAAGTGTCCTTTTTTGCTTCATTTTTTGGACAAGCAAAAAATGAAGAGGCCGCAAGTAGAAGGATGTAAGGGACAATAAAGAAACGAAGAAAGGGGGATCGCAAAAATAAACCCAAGCCCACACTTATTAAAAGGAATAGGCTTGGGTTTTACTCTCATCCAAAATTAAGCATGACTTATGTTTTCATTAACCTGGCATACCAACCTCCGCTTAGTTCATAAACTGATCAAACAATATGGATACATAGTACATGCTTCCAAAGGTTGGATTGCCCCAGGATTGAGTATATCCCTTATTCAGAATGTTTGATCCTCCGAGTTTGATGATGGATTTAATCGCAGTGACTTTATAGTTCACCTGTGCATCCAGCGTTCCATAAGCAGGTACTATACTCTTGTTCTGTCCTCTGATAACTCCGCCAACAAAGCTGGATTGCCATACAAACTGATCCTGCCATCGCCATGTCAGGCTAAATCCAAGGTTTTTAATCACATTCCGATTGCCAAACGATAAATTATAACGATACTCTGGTGTGTTAAAAGCTGTTTCAAATCCTGCTGGCAGCTTGTCTGTGTTTAGAAGCTTGTTGTAGGATACATTGCCGCCCACTGTGAAGTTCTTAGGGAGCAGGTAATCAATGCCAAGTGCCCAGCCATGATTGTTTAGGTTCTGAGTGACATTGACAGGAAAGCTGTATACACTGCGGGTAGTAGAGCTAAGCAGGGAGATAGGAGAGGACACACCATCATTCGGAATATCCTGAACCACTACCTGACCACCATCAAAATTGACAAAGGTGTTATAGTAATAATAGGCATCTATGAAAAGACGATTGGAAATTAAACCTTTGTAACCCACTTCGACAGTACGCACCCGCTCAGGCTGGTAGTCCTGGAATATGTGTTGTTGTAACAATGAAGCGGCCTGCTGAGGGTTTTGTCCCTGTTGTACAGCTGCTCCGAAGGCTTGTACAGACTGGAGTGTGTAGACAGGATTGTTGACCATATTGTATCGTTCCCGGAAAATGGGCAGACCACCCAGGATGCGGGATTGTGGAGTAAGCAGGTCAATATATTGAGCTTGTGTAGTAGGAATACGAAAGCCTGTCTGAAAGGAAGCGCGAATATTGTGTACCTTAGCTAATGTCAGTACGGCGGAAGCTCTGGGGTTAAACTGGCCTTTGAAGTTCTGGTTTTTGTCATAACGTACAGACGCAGTCAGTTTTAATTTGTCTTCCAATAGCTTCTTACCACCCTGTATATATCCCCCATATTCGTGAATCTTGAATTCGTTCCCATCATCATCTGTCGCAAAAAGTGTCTTATTGGAGTTTAGTGTGTATAGTCTATAGTTTCCACCCACAATGATTTCCACAATAGAAGGACTAAGAAGCTTGTTAAAGTTGTACATGCCCTCCACATGGTACATATTGGTTTTGTCTGTAAACCGGGCCCCGACTCCTTCTGAATTTCCAGGGATAGGCCGTGACTTAATAGCTGAAACAGCGTCATTAAAAGCTGTTGTACCGGGAACCAACCGTCCCTGATCTGCTAATCCACGTGCCTGATTGTGAATGGTGCTGGCGTTGCTGCCTGCAGCCGCTTGAGCTGCTGCAATGGCATTTTCTCCGGATTGTCCACTTGCCAGAGCCACTAGCAATGCTGTAGCATAGGTCTGAAATGCTCCATTGGCATAGGCACCGAAATATTGTGGAAACCAGGTAGTACTCGGTTTCCATGCTTCGTTTACTCCGGAACCTAATACCCCTATAGCATACGAATCACCTGAATTTTCCTGGGTAGTATAGGTGCGTACAAAGAAGTTAGATCCTCGAACTTCCGCTTTGTATTGACCCAAATTAAAATTAGCCAGCGAATATCGGTCTGAACCTGTATATACAGTGGTTCCTGTACCATAATTAGCCTGCAGAATAGCTTCTACACCTTCAGTAATACGCCAGTGCAACGCACCACTCAACTTTAAGCTATGTGTGTTGTAGTTAGCCAGATCTCTTTCTGCATAGCCTGTACGTGAGACGGCTACATTAGGAATCATCTGGTTAAATAGTTGCTGAGGGGTAAGCCCTGTGAGTTCGGGTAGCGTTTTGTTGCCTGCCTGTGGAATCTGAGTAGTAGCAATAGCTCCCAGAAACTGAGAGGTCCCACCAGCACCCGTACCTGGTTGTCCATTGCCATACAAACTTGTATAGAGGTTAACATTGGTTTCATCACCATAGGTATTTATGCCGTTGTATCCAGGATTCGTTTGCTGGGTACTGCTTAAGGAGGAACCATTCAGCAAACTTTGATCGCGGGTATCCGTAGCCTGCCAGTCTTTGGCAGTCAGGTAATTGATATTTATCTTAAATGCTATTTTGTCATTGAACGCTTTGGCATACCGGAGTGCAAAGTCATAAAAAGGCGTAGTAGCCTCAGAACGGTTGGATTCGTTCATAATACCTGCCTTTGCATAGCCACTGAGCCCCTGGTATTGGAAGGGGTTTTTGCTATTCATCAGAATAATGCCATTGATTGCATTGGGACCATATAACGCTGAGGCTGCTCCTGGCAACATTTCTACACTTTCCAGATCCAGTTCCGAAATGCCTACCACATTACCTACTGCAAAGTTTAATCCTGGTGCCTGATTGTCCATTCCATCAATCAATTGTACTACCCGGGTATTACCATTGGAATTAAATCCACGGGTATTGATAGAGCGGAATAATAAGCTTTGAGAACTCATTTCAACTCCTTTCAGATTGATAAGAGCATCAAAGAAGCTGGGGGTAGCTGCATAGCGTATTGAACGTAAATCGAGTTTTTCTATGGTAACAGGAGACTGCATTACGGATTCTTCCACACGGGATGCAGCTACCACCACTTCCTGACCCAGAATAACCTGCTCTGTCATCTCTATGGTAAGATCTGATTTACTACTGGTAATTTCCTGTTCCAGGGTTTTATAGCCTACCGAAGAAATAGTGAGCATAAAGGGTGGTGGAGTATTGGTAGTCAGAAGAAAGTTGCCTTTGGTATCCGTAGTAGTACCGAGCACTTTTCCTTTAACAGTAATACTTACTCCAGCTAGAGGGACTTTGGTTACCGAATCTGTGATAGTTCCGGAAACTGTTACGGATTGTGCCTCTGCCTGAGTGAGGACTCCTATAAGGAAAGATAGAACCAGAAAAATTTTCTTTGTAGAAAATGGTCTCATAAACAGATTGTTATGGTGCTATAGATAATAAATCTATAAGAAATATATTATTTAATTTAAAGAATATGTGCGTTTTGTTATATTTTATTTTTGGGATTTTTTCTGACTATATTTAATATCCAGTAATGCTCTGAAAATGAGACTTTTGTGCTTTTGTTTTATCTGAGGATAGAGTGTTTTATCAAGGTTTTTATATATGTGTACATTGAAATACAGGGTGTTCTATTAAAATGTATACTAACTAAATTGGCTAAAGATGTTTTTAGGAAAAACAAAACTTGCTTCCCGCTTTGGTTTCTTTTTTCACTTATCTCATTTATAATTGCAAAAAAGAGAAATACCAGAAATAGTAGATGATAGCAGCCAGGTCATTTGCTCCATTTGCGATTTTTACTGTTTACAGATCATATATCCTTTGTTAACGTTAACCTAGTCAATACTCATGAATAGAAAGATGCGAATGGGAATGGTAGGAGGGGGAATCGGAGCTTTTATCGGAGCCGTACACCGTATGGCTGCTGCCATAGATAACGAAATAGAACTTGTATGTGGTGCCTTCAGTAGTGATCCTGAACGTTCCAGGCAGTCAGGTGAAATGTTATACCTACCGGAAGAGCGGGTATATCCGGATTATCGTACGATGATTCTGGAAGAAAAGAAATTGCCAGAAGGCCAGCGGATGGACTTTGTGGCCATTGTAACGCCTAACCATATGCACTTTGGCCCGGCTAAGATGGCATTGGAAAACGGGTTCCATGTAGTGCTGGACAAACCCATGACCTTAAATACAGAAGAAGCAAAAGAGCTGAAAGAGGTAATTGAGAAGTCAGGCTTGCTGTTTTGTCTGACACATAACTATACTGGCTATCCAATGGTAAAAGAAGCCCGTAGCATTATTGCATCAGGCAAGTTAGGCAAGATACGTAAAGTAGTCGTAGAGTATCCACAAGGCTGGCTCAATGTACTTGTTGAGGCTAGTGGCAACAAACAGGCGGAATGGCGTACAGACCCTGCACGATCAGGAGCTGCAGGTTGTATTGGAGATATTGGTACTCACGCCTTTAACCTGGCCGAATACATCACGGGTCTGAAAGTAACTGAAATCTGTGCTGACCTGACTACCTTTGTAGAGGGACGTAAGCTGGAAGATGATGCCAATCTTTTACTGCATTTTGAAAATGGAGCAAAAGGAGTCCTGCATTCCAGCCAGATCTCAGTAGGAGAGGAGAATAATTTTAACATCCGTATCTACGGAGAAGTGGGTGGACTGTGGTGGCATCAGATGGAGCCTAATACATTGGAATATACACAACCTGGCAAGCCTAAACAACTGCTGCGTACAGGAGTGGGTGAACTATCCAATGCCTCTAAAATCAGTACCCGCATCCCGGCAGGGCACCCTGAAGGCTATATCGAAGCATTTGCGATTCTATACCGCAATTTTGCCAAAACACTGCGTAGCCGTCTGAAAGGCGAGACACCTGATCCAGCGTACCTGGATTTCCCTGGGCTGGAAGCAGGTTTGCGTGGTATGTTGTTTATTGACACTGTAATAAAGTCCAACCAGAGCAATGAGAAGTGGACTAAAATGCTGGAGTAATTTGGTCGCTTAATATAAAGTAGCTTGAATAAATTTTAATTTGAGACTATAGCTTTCAGAATGGCGTAAAATTATTTTAAGAGTAGACAGTAATCAATGCTGTCATTTTTATACCTCCATCTATGTTGTTTGGAAAAGGAGTGTTCCAACGTTTGTGGAATACTCCTTTTCGTTTTTATTACCAGATTGGCTTCTTTATTTTGACGATTTATTGGTTACTTTCGCGCTCTGTTCACTTTTTTATCCTTGTATGAGCACCAAAAAAGAAGGCAATCTATATGATAAAATATTTAAAGAAAATCTGGAGTCTGTTACTCTGGCACTTATTGAAAAAGTGCTTCAGATTCAGATTGCATCTTATGAAAGACTGCCACAAGAGTTGCAACGAACTGTGGAACGAAAGCCTGATCAACTACTCAAAATCACTGACAAACAAGGAGATACGTTTTTACTGCAACTGGAGTTTCAGTTGATAGATGAAGAAGAAATGATCTATCGGATGCTGGAATATATAGGAGTACTCTGGCGAAAATACAAGCTACCAGTCAAACAGTATGTGATTTTTCTTTCAGATCAGGAGCCTAGGATGCAAACGAAGATTGAAAAGGAAAATCTTATGTTTTCCTTTTATCTGGTCCAATTTTCTACGATTAGTTATGAGTTATTTCTCTCTTCTGATAAAGGTGACGAAGTGGTTTTTGCTGTATTGGCTAACTTTGGTACTACCACCCCTGAAACTGCGGCTAGTCTGATTGTGCAACGATTAAACCAGACATCAAGTAATAAACTTGAGCGGGATAAGCACTTGCAACAATTACGCGTATTAGCTAACTTGCGTAAACTAACACCCTTTGTAGAAATCATGATAGAATCTATTTCTCAGTATATCAAAGAAGAAGATGACTTTCTGTTTAAGAAAGGCCAACTAAAAGGAGAAGAGAAAGGTCGTTTGGAAGGGAAACTTGAAGGTATTGAGCAAAATAAACGTGAGACGATTTTGAAATTCCTGAAAGATGGCGTATTAACCACTCAACAGCTGGCTTCTTATTTTGAGGTAACCGAAGAGTTTGTTGAAGATCTGCGTAAAAACCTGAATCAATAGATTTTTCTTTATAAAAGAAAGATAAACCTGGCTTGGATATTCGTTCATGCCAAGTTTATGGAACATGCTATAATTATAATAGGCCACACCGATACAAGTCATTGTATCGGTTTTTTGTTTTACTAAAGTTAAATACCTTTGGTTAAAAGGTTACTTTCCGGAAAGAGGCTCATAAATTCAGACGTGTGTCCTAAACACATTTGTTATTACCTAACCTGCAATCGTATGTATACAGAACCTGTCATTACTGTTTCGCACCTGTCAAAGAGTTATGAAAAGCCGGTGTTGAATGATATCAATTTTACAATTACTCCTGGTCAGATCATTGGGTATCTGGGACCGAATGGAGCTGGAAAAAGCACAACCATCAAAGTGTTGTCGGGTATGATTACCGATTTTACAGGAGAGGTACAGATTATGGGGATGGATGTACGCAAAGACCCTATTGAAGTAAAAAGACGTATTGGATATATCCCTGAGAACGCCCTGCTATATGATACGCTTACACCTATAGAATACCTGCGTTTTATAGGGTTGCTTCATAAGATGGAGTCTGCACGAATTGAGAAAAAGTCACTGGATCTGTTGCGTATCTTTGATCTTCAGGCTAAAGCCGATACCCGCATGACAGCCTTCTCCAAAGGTATGCGACAAAAGGTGTTGCTTATTGCAGGTTTACTGCATAATCCGGATATTATTTTTTTGGATGAACCTCTCTCCGGATTGGATGCCAATGCAGTGATTCTGGTAAAAGAAATTCTCTCCAAGCTGGCATTAGAGGGCAAAACGTTGTTTTACAGTTCGCATATCATGGATGTGGTAGAGAAGTTTGCTCACCGGATTATGATTCTGCATCAGGGAAAGATTATTGCCGATGGCACCTTTGCCGAATTACAGGAACGGGAAAAAACGGAATCTCTGGAGCAGATTTTCACAGAACTTACCGGCAATCATGCCCATCAGTCTCAGGCAGGTGAGTTTATAGAGGCACTGCGCGGGTAATATGAGATGTTTTTCTATCAACAAATCACATTAAAACATGAGTAAAATTGTACTGTTTATTCTGGATCTGTTAAAGGGCGTATTTCAATCTTTACACATTGACTATAGCCAGTTGCGGGCCATTCTGGAGATAAAGCTGCTGATGGACAAACGTCGTAAACCAGCAGCTTTTGCAAATCAGCCCAGTAAGTCAGATGCTAATACGAAGTATCAGTACTGGATAGCCATTTTTATGTATGCTATATTGGGTGGCCTGGTAGGAAGCCTCATTTTTGCCATGCCTAATGTATACTGGGCTACCACCATTGTGTTTGCCTATATTATGGTAATGACAATTATGACATTGATTACAGACTTTGCCTCAGTAGTAATGGATACCACCGATTATGCTATTCTGTCGCCTCGTCCTGTGGATAGTCGTACTGTGTGGATGGCACGATTGATCCATGTGGTAGTGTATGTGCTTACACTTACTTTCTCAGTGGCATTGCTACCTATTGTTTTTGTGGGAATTAAATATGGATTGGGTGCCTTGCTTCTGTTTGTGGTGTTGGTAATTCTGTCTGCTTTATTTGCCGTGTTTCTGACCAATCTGCTGTATGTGTTGTTAATACGGTTTACCAGTGAAGCTCGTTTAAAGCAGATTATTGCTTATGTGCAAATTGGCTTTACTATGGTCTTTGTGTCTGGCTATCAGATACTACCCCGGCTTATCAAAGTAGAGATGTTGCAGAGTATCTCTCTGGAAGTTGTGTGGTGGCAATATCTGGTACCGCCTTTCTGGATGGGAGGGATTATGGAGGCATTTGTCAGCAGGCGTTTTGAGACTCCCTATATTGTTTTCACTTTGCTGGCTGTTGCTTTACCTATAGGAATTATTTACCTGATGAATAGTGCTGTCTCTAAAAGCTTTAGCCGGAAATTGCTGGAGATGAATGACGCTTCTGGTGATAAAAACGAAACAGGTACAACAGAGGATAGAAGTAAAAAGCCTCTTTCTGAGAGACTATCAGCAATCTTTACCCGCCATCCGCTGGAGAAAATGGGTTTTGAACTTACCTGGAAAATTACCAGTCGGGATCAGAAGTTCAAGATGCGAACCTATCCGACACTGGGTGTAATGATTCCTACTATTTTTGTATTTCTGAGAGGGCAACAACTAGGGCAAAGCGACTGGCAATACATTCTGATTTTATATGCCATGTCATTTGCTATCAACGCCTTTTATACAAACATCCAGTTCTCGGATGATTATAAAGCCACCTGGTTTTATGGCTCTGTACCTGCTGACCCGCCAGGGTATATTCTATCTGGTGCGCTAAAAGCTGTATTCATCAAGTTTATTCTTCCGGTTTATGCATTCCTGATCGCCGCTATCTTCTGGTTTTGGGGAGTAGATGCACTGGCCAATGTAATTCTGGCGTTATTCAATAACATGCTGTTTATCTGCATTTTTGCATTGATCTCTCCAAAGCGGTTTCCTTTCTCACAGGCTCCTGCTGAGGCACAACAGGCTTCGAGTATTGGTGTTGCCTTATTAATGATGATGGTAAGTACCATGATAGGATTTGCCCACTATGGATTAGCTCGTTTTCCGACTGGTATCTGGATTGCTATAGCCGTTGTAGGTGGTACAGTATTTTATTTTCTACGATTGTATAGTCAGACCACCTGGAACCAGATACGGGCGTCTGTGATAGACTGAACCAGATGGCCTGACTTTTATGTTATCATGTTACAACAGCAAAAGACTCAATCTGGGTCTTTTTGATAAATAAACTGGAAGTTATGAAAAAACGTACCTTGGTGGTAGGTGCTTCAGACAATCCTACCCGATATGCTTACAAAGCCGCAACCATGTTGAATGAATATGGCCATCCAATTGAGTTGCTGGGATTAAAGACAGGACAGGTAGCAGGTGCTGCTATCCAACGTGGAGAGCCGGATCTGGACTCCATCGATACGGTTACCTTATATGTGGGCACACGCAACCAGCCACCTTTGTATGATTATCTGCTGCGACTAAAACCTAAGCGGATTATTTTCAATCCAGGAACAGAGAATCCGGAATTTGCCCAGAAAGCCCGACAGCAGGGCATTGAGACGGTGCAGGGTTGTACACTGGTAATGCTTGCTACAGGACAGTTTTAGGGTATTTATATAGTTTGGATGTGAGATCAGAGCCTATACTTTTTGAGAAGTGTGTAGGCTCTGTTTAGTTATTTGAGAAATCTTCCTTCCTGAGTTTGTTTATTGTCCCTTTCAGTGTTCTTCTACAGGGCTCTTCAATTTTTGCTTGTCTTTTCCTTGATTAGTTTATAGTCACTTACTTTTCTCTTCCTGTGGCTTCTTCATTTTTTGCTCACGCAAAAAACAGGGCACCAAATGAGAATTTGGTGAGCCAGATTTTTGCGTGAGCAAAAAAGGGCAAAAAATTCCAAAGCTTCGCCCCGCAGGGCCAACGCTAGGCCCGCGGAATTTTTATCCTCACGCACCTACACCACCCTACACTATTGAAGTGAACATTATTTTCTTTGTATCATGTACTAATTTATAAGGAATAGCCAATAAATAGTCTAGGAGCAACTTTTAGAGGCTACAAAGAGAGTAAAGATTCCTTAAATCGCGAACCGTTGTAGCTGTGCGTTGGCAATCTTTTTGCCGCGAGGAAAGCCCCTGGCTTTGTGAGTGGGAGGTTCGGCAAAAAGTGCCCTTTTTTGCTTCGTTTTTTGGGCAAGCAAAAAATGAAGGAGCCACAGGAAGAGAAAAGTAAGTGACTATAAACTAATCAAGGAAAAGAGATTTCTTAAAAATTAATCGTCGTTTTTACTCTTTTTAAAAGTATAGTCATTGGTCTTCGCGATAACTCATGTATCTTTCTTTAAAACTTCAATCAGTTCGCTGAGCATCATGGCTGTGGCACCCCACACGGTTTGCCCTTCCAGATCGAAATACGGAGCCCAGAGAGAAAATCCCCGTACCTGTATTTCTTTGGCAGAGCGGCGGGTGTCATCCAACAGATCAGGGAGAGGTACTTCAATAATTTTAGCTACTTCTCGTGGATCAGGTATAAACACAGGGGCTTGGGAAGTAATGCCAACAAACGGATGTACCATAAAGTTGCTGGCTATTACCAGCAAGGGAGTTAATGCACCAAGTATCTGCACCGAGTCAGTAGGCACACCTATCTCTTCGTGCATTTCCCGCAAGGCTGTTGCTACATAGGTAGGATCGGTTTCTTCTACTTTTCCTCCTGGAAAAGCTACCTGTCCACTGTGTGTACCATCATATTCCGGCCTTACAATCAGTGGCAGATGCCATATACCCTGCTTCTGATAAAACAATATACACACTGCCCCCTGACGTGTTTTCCCGTCAGTTTTAAAGTTGAGCTGACCCGCATTTCGCAGAGAGCTTGCCATCTTTTGCTGTGCAGCTTCGCCTGGTAATACATCTGTCAGGCGTTCATGCAGATGATCAGCTAGTTGAGAGTATGTATATTGTATCACTGATTGTTTTCTGATAGATAAAGATGTTTATTATAACCTCTGAGAAACCTGCTTTACCATCTGGTTTTTCCATTCAGTGAAGGTTCCTTCTTTAATCTTCTCACGTGCCTGACCTACCAGCCACAGATAAAACGTGAGGTTGTGTACACTGGCAATCTGGGCTGCCAGGTATTCCTGACTGATCAATAAATGTCGTAGATAGGCCTTGCTGTGAAATGTACTTACATATCCTCCGAGTGTTTCATCAATGGGAGAGAAATCATCTTTCCACTTTTCATTCTTGATATTGATGACTCCTTGTGTGGTAAATAACAAACCGTGTCGGGCGTTTCGGGTCGGCATTACACAGTCAAACATGTCTACTCCTAATGCAATGCTTTCCAGGATGTTGGCAGGTGTACCTACTCCCATCAGGTAACGTGGTTTGTCCTTAGGTAGAATGTTACATACCAGTTCGGTCATTTCGTACATCATCTCGGCAGGCTCTCCTACAGACAATCCTCCAATGGCATTCCCTTCCCGTTCAAAGGAGGCAATTACCTCGGCAGACTGCTTTCGAAGGTCTTTGTATACACTACCCTGCACAATCGGAAATAATGTCTGTTGATAGCCATATAACCCTTCTATACTATCAAAACGGTCACAACAGCGACGTAGCCAGCGATGAGTCATATCCAGACTCTTGCGGGCATAACCATATTCGCAAGGGTAGGGAGTACATTCGTCAAACGCCATAATGATATCAGCCCCAATAATACGCTGAATATCCATTACATATTCCGGACTAAAGATATGTTTGGAGCCATCTATGTGACTACGGAAGGTAACGCCCTCTTCCTTGATTTTACGGGTATTGGCCAGGGAATAAACCTGATATCCTCCGCTGTCTGTCAGAATAGGATGATTCCAGCCATTAAACTTATGCAAACCTCCTGCTTTCTGAAGTACGTTTAATCCGGGACGTAAATACAAATGGTAGGTGTTGCCCAGAATAATCTGAGCCTTAATGTCGTTTTCCAGTTCCCGCTGGTGTACTGCCTTCACAGAACCCACAGTTCCTACAGGCATAAAGATAGGGGTTTGAATAATGCCATGATCAGTGGTAATCTCTCCTGCACGGGCATTGCTCTGGGAATCGGTTGCTTGTATATCAAACTTCATGTAAAATCCTTAAAAAGAGTGCAAAAATAGCATCTTTTAGAGGCATATCCTAGAGTAGTGGGAATGGGAGTGACAAGAGTAGAAAAAATGTCTTTCAAGTTTTGTAGAAATACCCCCTTCATGTCCTCTTGGAAGGATCTCGTGGCAAGACCGGCGGCCTTTCCGACTAGAGAGTAATTCTTCCAGAAACCAATCATGGCTCTATTTGTCAAAAGTTCCTTTCAGGAGGACATGAAGAAGTTTTATAAATTAATCTTGACGCGCATAGTCTACAGTACTAAACTACAACACTAAAAACTGACTCAGATAGTTGCGGCTTGTCAGGATGGCTTCTTTCACATCTTCGTCAGAGCCTTCATAAGCTTTGTCTTCCACTTCGATACAGACGGGTCCCCGGTAGCGCACATCGGTCAGTGCTGCAAAGAATCCACGCCAGTTTACATCACCCAGACCGGGTAGTTTAGGTGAGTGGTATTCCAGTGGATTTGCCATAATACCTACCCGATTCAGTTTGTCACGATACAGCTTTGCGTCTTTCAGGTGAATGTGATGCAGACGATGTTTGTAATCATAAATAGGGCGGGTTTCATCCATCATCTGCCAGATCATATGGGATGGATCGTAGTTAAGGCCCAATGCCTCACTAGGAATGATTTCAAACATGCGATCCCATATAGCAGGAGTAGTAGCCAGATTTTTCCCTCCAGGCCATTCGTCATTGGTGAAAAACATCGGACAGTTTTCAATACCAATTTTGATATTGTTCTCCTCGGCAACCTTGATAATAGCAGGCCATACTTCAGCAAACGTTTTCAGATTATCTGCTATGCTCTTTTGAGGATCACGTCCGATAAACGTATTCACTACCGGAATGCCTAACTTGGCTGCTCCCCGGATTATCTGTTTGATGTGTTCTCTGTAAAACTCAGCTTTTGCTGTGTCTGGATCCAATGGATTGGGATAGTAGCCTAGTCCAGAGATAAACACACCTGATTCTTTGCATTTCTGCTGGATCTGTGAAATAGCAGTCGCATCCAGTGCATTGACATCAATATGAGATACACCTGCATACCGGCGGGTGTCAGAGTTGTCTCTCGGCCAGCACATAACTTCCACACAGGCAAACCGATTGGCAGCTGCAAAGTCTATAACTTCATTGAATGAGTTATCAGCAAGAATGGCGCTTACAAAACCTAACTTTAACATAGTGATAAGTGATTTGAAATGAGAATGGCTGAAACATTGAATAAAAGTTATTCAACGGTTCAGCCATCAAACTACATATAAACTAACTTAAATTTTAACCCAAGCCTGTTTTTTGTGACTTTCAATCATTTTATCACAAAGAACCAGTTCGCGTAATCCATCGGCAAATGTAGGGAATAATGGATTTTCAGGCTGTTTACCTTGTGCTACAGCCGCGTATACTTCTTTGAACAGTTGTTTCGAACAATCTGCAAAGCCTTCGTTGTGTCCACCTGGATAGGAGATAATCTGAGCGGCTTCTTTGTATACCAGAGAAGGGTCACGCATCAGAGACTGGTTGGCTGTTTCGCGTTTACCGATCCACAGTTCGTTTGGCTTTTCAGAACACCACTCCAGATTTTGTTTGGAGCCGGAGATCTCTACATTCAGGCGGTTTTTGCGTCCTGCGGCTACCTGGCTTACTGTAATTACTCCTTTGTTGCCATTGTCAAAACGTAACAATACGTTTGCATGGTCTTCCGTGTTGATGGCTACTTCCTGATAGTCTTCCGGGGTCAGCATTTTACCCGAATACGTTTCTACAGGTTTCAGCGGCTTCATACGAGTTTTGTGAACCGTAGAGAAGTCAGCCAGTACTTCGGTTACATGCAGTCCGGTTACATATTCAATCAGGTCCATCAGGTGAGAGCCGATATCTGCAATAGCACGGGATTCTCCAGACTTATCTGGTTCCAAACGCCAGTTGTAGTCTGTATTCAGAAACAGCCAGTCCTGAAGATACGAACCTGTGATAGAGAAAATATCACCCAGATCTCCTTTTTCACGCATGGTCTTCATCTGACGCACCAGCGGATAATAGCGTACATTAAAGTGAAGCGCATTTACCACACCCTTTTCACGAGCTATCTGCACTAACTCTTCTGCTTCTTTGGTACTGGTTGCCAGAGGTTTTTCGCACACTACGTTTTTGCCAGCCAGCAAAGCAGCTTTAGACATCGGATAGTGAAGGAAGTTGGGCGTACAGATGTGTACACAATTGATGTCAGGATCATTTACCACTTCCTGAAAATCTCCATACGAACGAGGAATACCCAACTGATCTGCTTTGGTTTTGGCAAGTTCGGCATTGGCTTCTGCTAAGCCTACAACTTCAACATTCGGTAAGCGGCGAAGTGCCTCAATGTGGGCAGGACCAATAAAACCTGTACCAGCAACAGCAACTTTAATTTTTTCCATGAAAGAAAGTTAGGTTTTGGATGTTTAGGGTATAGAATAGATATAAATAAAAATTAACTGCTTGGTTATTTTAACTACTAACTACTGGATTTTTCTTGCTTACCATCAGGCGTCTATACGATCTTTGTCTATGGACTGCAGATACTCCCGAAAGCGTGTCTCATTTGTAAAAATGACATGCAAGTGATTGGCTATTTTATGTTGAATTTCCTCTGATGGGAGGATAAGTAAGCAAGCATCTGCCTCAGAATCAAAGTCGACCAGGGGTAGTATATCAGGCATATCCCGCTCCAGAATTTGTTCGATCAACCCTTCCCAGCAAGGTCCATTTCCATATAATTCATACTCTTCCAACAGATCAAAGAAGAAATGTGTATCTGTTGATGATAGTTCAATAGAATAAGTATCTTCGTAATAATGTAAAACACATGGAAATAACTCATGCTCTGATTCCATATAATTATATAATGTATACTACTAAGTAGTGTTAGTTGATTGATATTAATTTATCTACCATTTCCAATTACAAACCCAGCTTATCCATTTTATCTTTTTCATACTCACTGTCTTCAGCCGGATAGCGGAGAATAGATTCGAACTTTCCGGATTCCTTTGCCAGAGCCCATATCAGGCTTTCTCCTGCTGGGATGTTGGTAGGTTGTTTCTGATAAATGGCATCTGCATAAGCTTTTTCCGCATCCATGACATTCCAACCCTTATCTTTAAAGTACTGAATCAGATCATCCAGAAACAAGGCAGCTGCTAGATTATGATGCAGTAAAATCGTATGATTAATATGACGGTTCGTTAACTGATAAGATAAAGACTCATAGTATTGAGCACGATCATAGAGGTGTTCGAGATAAAATGTTTTGAAGGCTTCTACGTTGGCTTTTGTATTCTGTTTCAACCGTTCCCGTAGGCGACTATCGACATACCAGTCAGAAGCGTCAATGGTTACATAGCCGTTGCGGTATCCCTTTTCCTTCATAAACAATCGGAATCCATTTACTTTCTCTGCTGTATTGCCTTCTTTCAGGTAGGGAAAACGAAATAAGGGAAGATAGTTTGAGTAGGTTTTTATGATGGAATCATTCATCATAAGTTCCCACTCAAAATTTTCCAGTGTTGTCTTGTTACTGTTAAAGTTGGGATGTGTAAATGTGTGATTGGCAATCCAATGGCCTGCATCATTCCAGCTCTGGAGGACATACTTGCCTTTTTGGTCTGTCTTATTGGCTCCGGACGAAAAGAGAATGGCTTTCAGATTGTGTTTCTGAAGGCTTTTAAGTAATAGTGCATTCCATACCTCAAGAGTGTATCCAGGCATATCAGCCGTATTGCCATCATCGAAGGTAAACGAAATGGTAGGTTTCTGAGCAGAAGAAATATCCGAACCAGCAGTGTGTGAAGGATTGGTTGCCTTGCATGCAACCAATAAAAGCAGCATTCCAATAATGACTTGTTTTTTCATCCTTTTGAATGAGTGGGCTAGTCAGTAATAAATATGTCTTTTACGTTTAGTTCGTTTTAGATGAATGCCCTTGGATACGTTTACTATTACCGATGGCCTGTTACCCTACAAAATCTTCACTTGTATCTTGAAACAGTCTTATTATTTATCAAAAGTAGTGTTTGAGGCCGGATTCACAAAGGGTGGACTTGAAAAGTTTATTTTGATTAATGGTTATAAAACAATACCCCCTTCTTTGGAAAGGGGGTATTGTTTTATGTAGAAGCTGAAAAGATTTAATTTTCAGATATTTGGGCAATAGAAGATTCAGGAGTAAAGTGACGACTGTTGGATTTGTTTTTCTCGAACAGAGCTTGCAAATCCTGAGCTGCTTTTAACAATGTTTTACCATCTTTGGCATCATAATCATTTGTGATCAGCTTTTCTGCATAGGCCATCGTCTGAGTAGGATCATCCAGGTACAGGTAGATTTGTGCCAGATTGTAATAACTTGCATAACGAAGTTTTTTATCTGCTTTTTCATCTGCTGCATATTTGGTTGGAATTTCTTCCAGATAACTGATAAAGCCTTTCAGCTTTTCTTTGATAGCGCCAACCGGTTCATCAGACTTCATTTCTGACATTGCATCTTTGAATGCCTTAAAATTATCCTGATATGTCTGGTATTCAGGATGCTTTTTAGAATCCTGAATCCAAAGGATATCTGTGCCTTTGCGTACAACATACCCATATCTGTCTCCAAGGTATCTGCTAAGATTTGCCAGAGCAGCATTGGTTTGTTCACGGATAAATCGTGATTTTAAGCTCGTTTTGTTGTTATTGAAGTAGTTGGCTGCACCTTCATAACTACCAAATTCATCACTTTTAAAGGAGTTTTTTGATGTCCGATCTGCCAATGTTATCTTCTGATCTATTACATTTCCTTTTAGATCAGCTACTTTGGCATTGGCTGCGAAAGAGTATTGCATTTCCAGCCAGTAGTAATATTTTCTTCCGGTTTCTTTGCCGTTTTTGTCTTTGCTTATGTCCACTCGTTCTTTCACTTCTGAAGCGTCAATGATCACATCATCAATGTTGGCAGTGATAATTACGTGGGCATTATTCTCTACTCTTCTCCAGCCTTCAATAGCTATACCACTTTTAAACTGATCATCAGAATAGTTAGCCTTTACAGATGAAGTAGCAATGATTACTGATGAGTAGGTTTTATAGGTCTGATCCAACGGATTGGTTGGCAGGTCTCTATACGTATAGGAGAAAGATGCTCTGTCCAAGTCAACTTTCTGCGCGTATACTGATGCTGAGATAAATAACAAAACGGCCAGTTTTGTAAATGTCTTTTTCATAAAATGCACAGTTTTTTTGAGTGAGAATAAACGATTATGATGTAAATAATGTAATTTATACTCATTTTATGTGTTACTTGTGGTGGGAGGCCAGTCTGTGGAGGTTAGATATAGAGACGAATTTTAGAGATTCATAGGGATTATCTTACAAATAAGAATACATCCTTACAAGTTATTGTATAGGAAAAATGTTATAGATAACACTAATAAATATATGAAAATAAGGTAATTTCTAGACGTTGTAGTACTAATATATTTTGTCTTTACAGGGTAAGTATGTATAAGTAAACAAAGACAGTATGAATATTACATAAGTTGCCTTATGGTGATTATACATAAAAAAGACATGTGGATATTGAATTTATATAGTTATAAGCTATAAATCGTCAGAAATTTCTGTTAATTGAATGAATAAGGGTCTTACCTTTCTTAATTGTCTGATAAACAACTGTTTGAAATTTTGCAAGATGAGAAGATCTGCTTGGGTAGTTTGTCTGTATAGAAAAACCGAGAGTTCTGGAAGATATCGGATAATATCTTCCTTAGTATATAATTCTTTTTTGTCAAGAAGTCCCAAGGCTTGCCCTAACTGGAAGGCTATGGTTTTCCAGCAATCCTGAGGATCGTTTTTGTGAAATTCTGTCCATTGTGTCAGGTCCAGGTTTTCCAATACAGGTAACTTCACATCCAGATCACCTTGTAATGCCAGTTTTATATCTGAACGAATAGCAGTTCGTGTATAAAAAGAAAGAATGGTACGACAGGCGCGAAGCATTTTTAGTTGCCAGTTGCGTTCTACCGCCCGTGTAATTGATAAGGGATAAAACTGTTTATGCAGAGAATAGGTATATAATACAGAATTATTCAGTTCATCAGGAGTGCCTTTGTGAACAGCAGTAATGATTCCGTTTTCGAGAATAGCTATATTGGTGTTTATCTTCTTGAAAGGCAGGTTTCTGGTATTAAAAAAAATCTCAAGATGTTGGGCCTGCTGGTTACAGAAGTCCTGGTTTTCTTTAGTAGTTCCTAATCGATTGGCAAAAACAACCACATCATAGTCTACTGAACTTTGAGAGCCAAAAACATAGAATGGATAGTCCATAACAGAGGGTATAGAAAAATACGGGTAAATTTGACAATAATTAATGCAAAAATACTCGCATTACAGAACCTTCTTTTTTATTTGTCTTCTTTCTGTCTCCAGTCAATGGTGAGGCCAACTGACGCAAAGTCCAGCCAGGACGATATATAGACATTATCTCCACGGGTTCCACCCTGAATAACCCTATAGCCAGCTTTGGCGGAAACAATAGGGGTAAAGCGATAGCCAATGCCGGCAAATACATCAAATGCTTGTCCCGCATTGGCATAACTTCCGTCGGCCTCTGATAAAATCAGTAATCTACGAGTAGGATTCCACCAGAGATCATAGTGAAGCAGTGGCACTATACCTCGATTATCATATGCCGTATTGGTTGTTGGATTTTGTAATCTGACAGATGCATTTCGTAGAAGAGCCGTTGCACCTACTCCTAATCGAAACCGGTTTTCATGGATAATATCGTATGAGTATGTAAACCGATAGGTATCAAATATAAATGTACCTTCTGTGGATTTACCCTGTTGATAAAGCTCTCCATTGTAGGAGACATTTTTGTCCAGCGTTCCATCCGATTTTACAGATAGCGGAGCCGCCAGAAGAGAGATTTTGTGCCGTTTACCGAGGGTATAACCAAGCCGTACCCTATAAAACCATGCTTTTTGTTGTTGCAAATCTTTGGAGAGATCAACCTGAGTACCTGTCTTTCCGGGTGCCCTTACCTGATTGTAGGGACTAGAGAATACAATACCTGTTTCAAGATCTGCAAAGAACTGGCCATAACTGATTGACCAGAAAGTGGGTAGTAGCAGAAGTACAAAAAATAATACCTTGGCTTTCATGTGATTATGGGGTAAAAAGTTAAAGGTATCAGGGCAAAATGCATGCCTTGATACTCATATAAGCCTTGGTAGTGCAGAATATTTTGTAGAAATAGTAAAACGCTAATGCAGAAATAGAAATTAATGTCTAATACTATTAATTCAGGGCCCAACGGATGGTTGAATCAGTATCTTTCCTCACTCCTTTAATTAGCCTTAACCCGAAACGTATTGATAATAGGGGATAAGGTCGGATTGCACTGGTAGGAAGACCAACTGCCATCTTTATAGATTTCTACAATGCGGTACCCTTTATACATAGTGCCCCAGTTTCCCCCAAAATGTCCGTCAAAGAAAAAGTGTTTGCCTCCATTTACCTTGTGATCATCAATTTCATGGTCATGTCCATGAAAAACAGCTGCCAGGTTTGGCGTTTTTTCCAGAATTTCCTGTACAGGAGCGCAGTCAACACCGCTGTCTGTCCACTTTTTATTGGGAGGAATGTGCATGAATACAAAGATCCATTTTTTAGCTGCATGTTTCTGTAACGTTTTTTCCAGCCAAGCTGCATCTGCACAGAGATATTCTCCTTTTTCGTTTGAGGTATCAGCTAGTACAAATGCATAATCGCCTACTACAAAGTCATGATTGGGAACGTACCCCCAGGTTTGTTTCCAGATGTCTTCACTTACTCTGTCATGATTGCCCCGGGTGACATAATAGGGTACAGGCAACTGATTAAAGGATGATTTTACTTTTGGAATAAATACAGGATCATCATGAAACAGATCTCCATTGATAAAAATAAGATCCAGCCCCTTTTTCGTTTTTTCTCCTTTTAACCACTTGTTCAGATTCGAAAAATCTGTTTCATAATTCGTATCTGGTTGACCATAATGCCCATCCGAAGCTACTGCAAACCGAAATACAGGCTGATTATCTTTTTCCAATGAAAATCTAAAAGGCTTAGACCATGAAATGGAAAGACCAAGGAAGGAAGTCTGAAGGAAGGTGCGACGTTTCATAAAGTGTTGCTAGGCACAAAGAGAAACAAAGGTAGACAGCCAGGTAGAAAAAGACTAGACTCTACTGCTTTTCTGGTAAAAAATAACATTTGCATAATGATTACATATAAGATTGCAAAACTGAACTTTGGATTGAATCTCAAAAGTGTATGGATTATTTATAGGCGTTAAGATTATTTAGAGAAAATCTAAATAAAAATTGTATTTCACTGTGAGCTACTATACTTTTGCTTCTTTAGAAATACTCTAAATAAAACACCATACGTATGACCAAGTTTACCACCCGATGTTTGATCGTGGTTTGTACTCTTTTAGCGTTTTCCTGCAAAAAGGATGATGAACCATCTACAGAATCTCTTGAAAAAGAAGTTGTTTCAAATTATGCTGCTATTGTGTACGCTTCCTATGAAGATAGCTACAACACAGCCGTAACTCTCCAGCAAAAGATCAATGCCTTTGTAGCTGCTCCTTCTGCGGCAGGTTTGGAAGAATGCAAAGCTGCATGGAAAGCTGCTCGTATTCCATATGGGCAAACAGAAGCTTACCGTTTTTACGGTGGTCCTATCGATGATGCAAACGGACCTGAAGGATTGATTAACTCTTGGCCTCTTGATGAAGTATATATTGACTATGTAAAAGATATGCCAGATGCTGGTATTATCAATAACATCAAAATTGAGATTACGAAGGCAAAGCTTGACTCACTGAATCAGGCTGGAGGAGATACAGATGAGCAAAGCGAAGTAAATGTTGCGACTGGTTACCATGCTATTGAATTTTTGCTATGGGGACAAGATTTTAATGCCAATGGCCCAGGTGACAGACCCTATACAGATTATGTAACAGGTGGTACTGCTAAAAATCAGGCGCGTCGTGGACAATACCTGAAAGTAATTGCTGAACTGCTGGTTGAAGATCTGGCGTATGTAAAAGACCTGTGGGCTGAAGATGGTGCCTATCGCAAAACATTTACGTCTCAGATGACTGTAAAGACGGCGCTGTCTGACGTTTTTACAGGTCTTAGTGAACTAAGTAATGATGAACTTGCTGGAGAGCGTATGCTGGTTGCTATTTCTGAAGAAGATCCAACCAAACGTCAGGAGCATGAGCATTCGTGTTTCAGTGATAATACGCATATTGATATTCAGATGAATTTCAAAGGAGTGAAAAATGTGTACTATGGTACCTATACACGGGTAGATGGTACAGTAGTGCAAGGCCGCAGTATTGCAGAAGTTCTTGCCAAACAAGATAAAGAACGTGCGTCAGCATTAGATGCTACTTTCACAGCTACAGAAACCAAAATACTTGCTATTCCAGCGCCTTTTGATCAGGCCATCATCAATAATGTAGATAAAATTCAAGCAGCAGCAGCCAGCTTAAAAACATTAAGCGAAGAACTACTGGATGGAGCATTTGCCTTAGGTATAAATTAATAATGGAATAATTGCATGAACAGTAACCCCCGTGCACTGAGTACGGGGGTTTTGTAGTAGAAATATATAAGAATTCAAGGTATTTTCTGCGTCACATATTCAGAAAATGCTTTCCGGATACAATAGATAGTATCAAAAAATGCGAACCCCGTTTTGTGTGAAAAGCTATCAGCTCATTCTAGGGATGCTTGCTGGTAGTATGTTATGTGTGAGTGCCTGTAAATCGACTGAAGCTGATATTCAGCGAGCTTCTGCAGAAGACAAGGAACAGTATTCAGGAGGTGATAATTTAACATCCAATGATTTATCTGATAATGCGTTTGGTAAGCAGGCAAATAACATCACCTTTGATGAAGGTGTATTATTTGTAGTGGGTAATTCCTTATTTCAATCCAACTGGGTGACAGCCCCTTCTTCTGTTACCTCTTTAGATGGCCTAGGGCCACTGATGAACCAGTCCTCCTGTGGTGGATGTCATTTCAAAGATGGCAGAGCCAAACCCCCCGCTACTGAAACAGCTACGTTAAATGGACTCTTATTTCGTCTGAGTATTCCTGGCACAGGCGTGCATGGTGAGCCTGTTCATGATCCGGTTTATGGTGAACAATTACAGGATAAAGCTATTTTAGGTGTAACACCTGAAAGTAGTGTCCGGGTTACTTACCAACCTGTCAGCGGACAATATGAGGATGGAACTATCTATACACTGCAAAAGCCTGTATACGAATTGTATAATCCCAATTTTGGAAGTTTTCATGCAGGTTTGATGGTTTCTCCCCGTATTGCACAGCAAATACCCGGTTTGGGTTTGCTGGAGGCGGTGGCAGAGCAGACAATCCTGTCCTTTGCCGATGAAACAGATAAAAATAAGGATGGTATCTCCGGACGTCCTAATTATGTATGGGATGTAGTCAACAACAAAACTTCCTTAGGCCGGTTTGGCTGGAAAGCCAATGTGGCAACCATTAAACAGCAAACTGCAGGAGCCTTACAGGGTGATATGGGAATTACCAGTTCTGTTTTTCCTGCCAGTGGACTGAGTGAATCAGAAAATGAACTCTACAGTTCCCTTCCCAATGGAGGATCTCCTGAGATCTCTGATGAACAGCTTAATAAAATTATCTTTTATGTGCAGACTTTATCAGTACCTGTGCGTCGTGACTGGACAGATAAAGATATATTAAGAGGTAAGTATCTGTTTTCACAACTCAACTGTTCGGGATGCCATATCCCCAAAATGCAGACTGCCGGGACACATACAGTGTCTGTGCTGAATAACCAGACTATACGGCCTTATACTGATATGCTCCTGCATGATATGGGTGAGGGGCTGGCTGATAATCGACCTGACTTTCTGGCTAATGGACAGGAATGGCGTACTCCTCCGCTGTGGGGCATTGGTATGGTGAAAACGGTAAATAAACATACCAACTTTCTGCATGATGGCAGAGCCTTTAGCCTGGAAGAAGCTGTACTCTGGCATGGTGGTGAAGCAGAAAAGTCTGCTACTGACTTTAAAAAACTATCTGCTACAGACCGGGTCAGTCTGATTAAGTTTCTGGAAAGTTTATAAATCAACTATAGTATTGATCACTACCGCTTTTGATATGAAAATACATAAAATACTCCTGAATCTGATTGTTGTGTCTGTTGGTGTAACAGGTTTTATTGCCTGTGATTCTGAAAAAAGTTCTTCCGATTCATTTGATCGTAAGACTATGTTACAGGTCTATGCAGACAGCCTGATTGTTCCTGCCTTTACCGATCTGCAAACCAAAACGAATGCATTGCAGACAGCTGCTACAACGTTTGTAACCACACCAACCACTGATAATCTGACCACTTTGCAGCAGGCATGGGAAACGGCCTTTATTTCCTGGCAATATGCCAATGCCTATAACATAGGCCCTGCAGATGAAGAAGGTACACGTCGGAAATTGTCAGAGGAGATTGGCATTTTTCCTATAAATACTTCCTCCGTTGAAAGTAAAATATCGGCTGGAAATACCAGTATGACAGATGTGACCCGGGATACACGTGGTTTTCTGACAGTGGAATACCTGATCTTTAATCTGCAAAATGACAATACCTCTATTGTAACACAATACCAGAATTCTACTTCCAGAGGTAATTACCTGCAGGCAGTGATTACAAACCTGAAAAGCCAGATAGATGGAGTTGTTACAGCCTGGGCAGGTAATTATAAAACTACTTTTGTAACGAATGATGGAATTAAGGTTGGTAGCAGCATGTCTGCTCTGTACAATAACTTTGTACAAAGCTATGAAACCATTAAAAATGGAAAAGTGGGTTTGCCCTTAGGCAAAATGGTGGATAAGGCTTATCCTGAAAAGGTAGAAGCGTATTACAGTGGCAAATCGCTGGAAATGATCAAACACCACCTGAAGGCTATGGAGAATATCTGGCAGGGAAGAACCAAAAACGGAACAGATATTATTGGCTTTAAAGAATATCTGACCAGTGTGGATGGAGGTAACGCTTTGAATACAACAATTGAAAGTCAGTTTACAGCGATTAACAATGCGCTGACTGCCGTTTCTACGAATGCAACACTGGCATCCCAGATTAAAACAAACCCAGCTCCGATAGAGACTTTGTATACTGAACTCCAGAAAAATGTAGCACACATCAAATCTGAAATGGCTGTGTTATTAGGGATCTCTATTACATTCACCAGTGGCGATGGTGATTAATGACCTGTAAATCTTCTTCACAAAATATGATTCATCCCCAAACTTTGAGGAAAAAATTTGGATGAAATACATCAAGAATTAAATAAAGGTATTACAAACAGAGTAAAGATTCCTTTAATCGTGGTAGGTCGTACAGGTGCGTTGGCTTTCTTTCTGCCGCGAGGAAAGCCCCTGGCTTTGCGGGCTGGAGGTTCGGCAGAAAGTGCCCTTTTTTGCTTCGTTTTTTGGGCAAGCAAAAAATGAAGAAGCCTAGAGAAGAGGGATGATTAGGAAGTTGAGAAAAAATAAGGAAGAAAGACTTGCCGAAACAAAACTAGGACCTAAACTTTTCTCAAAAACATAGGCTCTGGTTTGTAAAATAAATATACTCCAATATTTGGGATGACTCACGTTTTCGTGTTTTGTAGAAAGATGGAACTGCTTGAGGATAGAACGAATCAAATAACACTACGAAAGACTTGGATTGGTGCCCTGACGGAGGCATGCTTTAAGCCTGTATCACCTGCACCACTGATCACCTTTCGGATTGTATTTGGCGCACTGCTGGCTTTTAGTACCATTCGATTTATATGGATGGGCTGGATAGATACACATTATAGTCAACCTGTTTTCCATTTCACCTATTATGGATTTGGATGGATACCCGTTTTTTCCGCTCCAGTTTTGTATGTAATTCATGTGTTGATGGTGATAAGTGCCATAGGAGTGATGCTAGGCTTTTATTATCGTTTATCCGCAGTGATGCTCTTTCTGACGTTTGTCTATACAGAACTCATAGATCTCACCTATTATCTTAATCATTATTACTTTGTCAGCCTGGTTTGTTTTTTGCTGATTTGGTTGCCTGCCAATCACTATTTTTCAATTGATCACTGGTTATCAAACAGAAAAGCAAAACTTTCGGGGATGCCTCTTGTACCAGCCTGGACAGTCGGTATTCTCAGGTTTCAACTGGTTATCGTGTATTTGTATGCAGGCTTAGCCAAAATTAACTATGATTGGTTGATTGACGCAATGCCACTGAAACTTTGGTTGCCTGTAAACGATACATTGCCTCTGATTGGACCTGTTTTTACATGGAAAATTACTGCTTATGCTTTTAGTTGGATAGGTATGCTGTATGATTGTGCTATACCTTTTTTATTGCTGAACAAGAGGACTCGTGTAGTTGGATATGGGCTTGTTATAGTGTTTCATGTATTTACCTGGATTTTATTTCCAATTGGAGTATTCCCTTGGGTGATGATAGGGGCTACATTGATTTTCTTTTCTGCTAACTGGCATCAGAAATTTTTGTCTATTGCTAGTACTGTTACACTGCCAATAGATACTTTAGGATCTGTAACAGATAGGAAAAGATATGTTACCCTTGTATCTGTAGTGCTTTTCTGCTTGTTTCAGATTGTCTTTCCCTGGCGGTATCTGCTGTATCCGGGTAATTTGTTCTGGACAGAAGAGGGTTTCCGTTTTTCCTGGCGGGTGATGTTAATGGAAAAATCAGGTGTGGCTACTTTCTATATAAAGGATATCCAAACAGGACGAGAAATAGAGGTGCAGAACCGAAACTATCTAAACGAGTTTCAGGAGCGACAGATGTCTGCACAGCCAGATTTTATACTACAGTTTGCTCATTTTCTTGCTAGCCAATATGAGCAGAAGGGGTTTAAACAGCCACAAGTCAGAGCAGAAGTCTATGTAACTCTCAATGGAAAGCCCAGTCGGTTATTAATTGATCCCCATACAGATCTCACAAAGATTCAGGATGGCTGGGGGGCCAAAAGCTGGATCTTACCAGATCAATAAAAACTATCCTTCGGTATAAATGTTATTTAAATTCTATGTATCAGAATTATCTACTTTGTTTATATGTCTTTACGTTTTCCTCTCTGTCTGATCGGTTTTATCTTGTCTCTTTGTAATGTCTATGCTCAGCTTGCTACACTTTCGGGACAGGTACAAACCTCGGATAGTAAGCCTGTTGCAGACGCTGTGGTAACCTTGAAAGGAACTAAATACTATGTCCGGACATCTGCAGACGGAGCTTTTGTGCTGAAAGATATCCCATATGGTTCCTATACCCTTGTTGCTTTTTCGTATGGAAAGGAATTACTTGAAAAACCTATTGTTGTCTCAATTCCGGAGCTAACAGTTGACTTTGTATTAGGGGATCTAAATAAAGAACTGGATGAAGTGGTCGTACAGTCCGAACGGGAAAGGACTTTTGGCATTACCAGAATGAAAGCTGTAGAGAACTTTGGGATTTATGAAGGAAAAAAGACAGAGGTGGTAGTCATGAAGGATATTACAGCTAACCTGGCAACCAACAACCCTCGTCAGATATTTGCCAGAGTGCCTAGCCTGAATATCTGGGAAATGGATAGAGCCGGACTCCAGTTAAGTATTGGAGCACGAGGACTTAACCCGAACCGAACAGCTAATTTTAATACCCGACAAAACGGCTATGATATTGCGGCTGAATCTATTGGCTATCCTGAAAGTTATTATACCCCTCCAATGGAAGCGCTGGAACGTATTGAGGTAGTACGAGGTGCTGCCTCCCTGCAATATGGACCACAGTTTGGAGGGATGGTAAATTTTGTCATGAAAAAGCCCGCAGCCAAACCTTTTGAGTTTGTTACTCGTCAGACAGTAGGTTCCTGGAAGTTTTTTAACTCATTCAACAGCATTTCGGGTACCTATAAAAAACTGGGATATTATGGTTTTTATCAGTACAAAGCAGGAGATGGCTGGCGGCCTAATGCCGATTTTACACAACATACGGCTTATCTTGCCTTACCACTACAGCTCTCTGATAAGTTAAAGATTACACCAGAGTATACGTATATGACCTACTTGGCACATCAGCCGGGAGGATTAACAGATACAGAATTTGAAGAAGATCCCCGCCAATCCAATCGGGCACGTAACTGGATGCGGGTAAACTGGAACCTGGTTGCATTGAGTGCAGAATACAAACTATCTGATCAGACACAACTCAACTGGCGTAACTTTCTCAACCTGTCCAGCCGTGATGCTATTGGTAATCTGGAACGTATTAATGTCTATGATGATCCTTCTTCCAACCGTACATTGATTGCCGATGAGTTTAAAAATGTGGGGTCTGAGTTGCGTATGTTGCATCAATATAGACTTGGTGGGCAACAAAATCATTTACTAGTAGGAGCCAGGTTTTACAGAAGTTATAACCTGAAGCAGCAGGGGGATGCCAATAATGCTTCTACACCGGATTTTTACTTTCTGAATCCGGATAACCTGGAAAACTCAGACTATACTTTCCATAATACCAATGTCGCTCTGTTTGCAGAGAATATTTTTACCATTACAGATAAATTCAGTATTACACCTGGCATTCGTTGGGAATCCATCAGTACAAACTATACCGGATATTATAAAAGAAGAGTGTTTGATACTGCGGGTAATTTGGTCTATGAAGAACGTAATGACGAAACCCGAAAAGTGCCACGTAATTTTGTGTTGTTGGGAATAGGGTTAAGTTATAAGAAAAACAACTTTACAGAATATTATGCCAACTTCTCTCAGAACTATCGTGCAGTGACTTTTGCAGATGTTCGTATAAACAACCCAAGTATTGTTGTTGACTCAACCATTAAAGATGAGAGAGGATATAATATAGATTTAGGAATTCGGGGCAGTCATGAAGACTGGTTTACTTATGATGTAAGTCTGTTTTACATGCGATATAATAACCGGATAGATCTGGTGCCACAATGGGATAGCACACTTTTAATTCAGAGACGTTTTCGGACAAACATAGGTACATCACGGCATATTGGGGCGGAGGTATTTGCTGAGGTAAATTTGTGGAGGTTTCTGAGTTCTTCCAGTATAGATAAACGATTGACAGTATTCGGCGCTATGACTCTGGCTGATGCACGATATGTAACGATCAGAGATGAAGTAGAACGAGAGATTTCTACTGAAGTTAAAAAAAATAATTTTGTCGCTTTTGCTCCTCAGCTAATTGGACGGGGAGGAATTACTTTTGGCTGGAAAAACTGGAAGGCAATCTATCAGGCATCTTACACGAGTCTACAGTATTCGGATGCTGCCAACAGTGATAGCAACCGGGAGGCAACAGCTACACTTGCTCCTATTTATAGCTATTATGTGATGGACTTGTCCTTATCCTATCGATATAAGTTTTTGGTGTTTGAAGGTAGTGTAAATAACCTGACCAATCATGCTTATTTTACCCGTCGGGCAGATAGTTATCCCGGACCCGGTATTATCCCTGCTGATGGGCGAAGCTTCTATCTGACCGTACAGGCCCGATTCTGATTATCGCTCAAGAGTATCGAAATACTGAAAGTTTAAAAAATCGACTGGAGTTCCGGTTGCTGGTAAGAGTAACCGGAACTCCAGTCAAACAGAATTTTGACCTAAACTCCGATCAAGCTCAAAAGTGAACAGAGTTCAGGTCAAAATAAAAATTGACCATTATTCGAATATTTCTGTAAAGTGATCGGTATTCCGGTCAAAAGCAGAAATGATCAGAATACTGGTCATTTTCTATTTTAGTCTGCAAACTTTTTTATCTGTCTTCCGTTGGAACGTTGAACAGAATTCGAATAATTTAAAAAAGTCGTTAGAGTTTTTCTGGTGGGGACCATAATACAAAATCTTCAATTTCATCATCTGTTAACTCGTCAACCAATTGCCAGTTGACAAAAGATGCAATGGGAATGAGTACATCCATTATTTTCTTAAAATCTTCCTTCTTGCCTTTGGTGCAAACAATATTTATCAGGTTTGTTTTATTGATATCCGTATCCCTATCTGACCAACTGGTAGGAGATTGGGCTCGTACTAGGAAAATTATGGTAAATGGAAATGATTCTATATTTCTGAATTCAAATTCTCCATACTGCATTAGCTGTGGTATGGATTGCAGAAAAGTTATAAGGCGAGCAGTACTTACTTCAGCACTTAATTGCTTATCATAGTAAATATTCAAATAATAATATCGATCCGACCACATAGTTTTTACATTGGTAGAGACTACTAAATAAAAATCCTCGAAAAAAGCATTGTGCTCTTTCGAGGATTTTTATTCACTTATTTATAGGATTAATAGCTTATTCCCACTCAGTATGGAAAATGCCTTCTCTGTCGAGACGTTCGTACGTATGTGAGCCAAAGAAGTCACGTTGCGCCTGAATCAGGTTAGATGGCAGACGTCCACTACGATACGCGTCGAAGTATGACAAACAAGCTGCCAGTGCAGGAACCGGGATGCCACTGGTAACACCATAACTAACTACCTGGCGGGTAGCAGCCTGAACAGCATTTACTTCTTTCGCTGTTGTTTCATCCAGTAACAGGTTAGCCAGATCAGGCGTTTTGCTGTATGCCTGACGGATATGTTCCAGTAATCCAGCCCGGATGATACAACCACCACGCCAGATACGGGCTACTGTTTCCAGTTCCAGACCATATTTGTATTCTTCAGAGGCAGTAGTCAATTGAGCTAGCCCTTGTGCATAGGTAATAATATAGGCAAAGTAAAGAGCTTGTTCAATCTGATCTACAATTGCTTTTTTGTCGCCACTGATAGCAGAGGTAGTACCATATAGTTTTTCTGCCTGTACCCGTTCTTCTTTCAGAGCTGACAACTCGCGCATGGTTACTGCCATATCGATAGTAGGTACAGGAGTGCCCAGATCCATCGCATTCTGAGACGTCCATTTTCCAGTACCTTTTTGTTTGGCGCGATCCAGAATCGCATCTACCAGTTTGCCAGATGCCAGCGTATCATCTGTAGTAAAGATGGATGCTGTAATTTCGATCAGGAAAGACTGCAGGCGTTGGGTATTCCAGCGAGCATATACTTCGTGTAATTCTTCGTTGGTAAGTCCCAGACCCCGTTTCATCAGATCGTAGGTTTCAGAGATCAACTGCATCAGACCATACTCAATCCCGTTGTGTACCATCTTTACATAGTTACCAGCCGAGCCAGAACCCAGATAGGCTACACAAGGATCTCCGTTTACTTTTGCAGATACGGCTTCCAGAATAGGTTGCACAATACCATACGCATCTTTAGGGCCACCCGGCATGATACTTGGACCGAAACGAGCACCTTTAGATCCGCCAGAAACACCAATACCCATAAAATGAATTCCTTTTTCACTCAGGTATTTTTCACGGCGGTTGGTATCTGTATAAAACGAGTTACCTCCATCAATGAGCAGATCGCCTTTATCCAGTAACGGAAGCAGGTCTTCAATTACTGCATCTACAGGGCCACCTGCAGGTACCAGCAGCATAATTGTTCTCGGACTTTTCAGGGATGATACAAATTCCTGTTTGGAGGTAGTTCCTTTTACAGGTTTGCCGGAACCTTCCTGATGCAGGGCGGTTGATTTGGCTGTATCAGTATCCAAGCCAATGGCTGAAAATCCATGATCGGCAACGTTTAAAATAAAGTTTCTACCCATCACGCCTAACCCTACCATTCCGAAGTCATACTGCTGTGACATATCTTAATTGAATAATTATGGATGAAAAAATAAAACAGTGTAATTAGAAAACATATGAACGGTTTATTGCCTCCTTTGATTCAACTTTACCTATTAATAAATATTCTTTTGGTTAAGTGCAAAAAGATAAGGTAGAGTCAAACCGAAAATCATTTCAATCCCCAGGTTGGTGTTATCACCAACCTGCATGAAGGAAAGCAACTCGTTGGTGATAACACCAACGACAGGCAGAAACCTCAAATTATTTTTCCAGTTGCTTGACCTTATTCAGTCGGCGTTCATGACGCTCTTCTCCTGAATAGGTTGCTTTCAAAAAAGCCTCTGTAATTTCCCAGGCAAGATTTTCTCCAACTACCCTTCCTCCAATACAGATCATATTCATATCATCATGTTCTACTCCCTGATGGGCTGAATATGTTTCGGTAATCAGTGCAGCGCGTATTCCTTTGACCTTATTGGCGGTAAAGCAGGCACCTACGCCACTACCACATAATACCACACCCTTGTCAACCTGTTTTGCCGCTACGGCCTGAGCCAGTGGAACAGTAAAATCAGGATAGTCATCGGCAGCATCGTACTTTGTAGCGCCAAAGTCAGTGACTTCGTATCCAAGAGACTGGATTTTTGCCTTCAATTTCTCTTTTAGTTCAAATCCACCGTGATCGGCAGCGATTCCTATTTTCATTTTACAAAAACTTTACAGATAAAAACTTTAGATATATAGGTGCAATAAAAAACATGTTTGTTACCTTAGCTGCACAATTAAACTATATAATGGTGTGTTTTAAAGGCAGTAACAACCCACAACATCTGTACTAAAACGCTCCACACCCCAAATCTAAGAAAATGAAACAGACAGACAATCACATTCTAGTCATTTTTGGAGCGTCTGGAGACTTAACCGAACGCAAACTGATTCCGGCTATTTATAATCTGTATTGCAGGTCATTTTTACCAGAGAAGTTTGCGGTATTGGGTGTCAGTCGCACCAAATTTACAGACGAAGAATATCGAAAAAAAGTTATTCTTGAAAACAAACACCTAAAGGACAATGGATCGGCAGACAAGCAAGCTGCTTTTTCTGAAAAGATTCATTACCATGCCATGGAGACCAGCGATCCGAATGCCTATGGCTCTCTCAAAGATCGTCTGACACAATTAGATATCTCCGGCAATTACATTTTTTACCTATCTACCCCACCTAGTTTGTATGAGGTAGTTTCCAGAAGTTTGTCTAATGTGGGGCTAAGCAATGAAGAGGATGGATGGAAACGTATTATCATCGAAAAGCCATTTGGGTATGATTTGAAAACGGCACTGGAGCTAAACAAGCAATTGTTATCTTACTTTGCAGAGCCACAAATTTATCGTATTGATCATTACCTGGGTAAAGAAACCGTTCAGAACCTGTTGATCACGCGTTTTGCCAACAGCATTTTTGAACCACTGTGGAATCGTAACTTTATTCATCACGTAGAAATTACGGCTGCTGAAACAGTAGGAGTAGAGAAGCGGGGTGGATATTACGATGGTTCAGGTGCTATGCGGGATATGATCCAAAACCACCTGTTGCAGTTAGCTGCTCTGGTAGCGATGGAACCTCCTGTACAGGCTACAGAGAGTGCCATACGTAACGAACGGATGAAATTATTCCAGTCTCTGCGTCCGTTGTCTCCTGAGGATATTGAGAAAAACGTAATACGGGGACAATATACCAGTGCCACTATTCATGGTGAAACCGTTCCCGGCTATCGGGAAGAAGAAGGCGTTTCGCCTGAATCCCGTACGGAGACCTATGTTGCCATGAAATTCTTTATTGACAACTGGCGTTGGTCGGGGGTACCATTTTATATCCGTACCGGTAAACGCATGCCTACACGGGTAACAGAGATCGTTATCCATTTCAATCCGACTCCGCACCACCTGTTTGTTAAAAATACAGGCGTGATGAACCAGGATAACATGCTCATTATTCGTATTCAGCCAGATGAGGGTATGCTGTTGAAGTTTGCCATGAAGATTCCGGGTGAAGGATTACGGGTAACAGATGTGGATATGGATTTCCATTACAAGGATCTGGCAGATACCTATATTCCGGAGGCTTACGAACGACTACTGCTTGACTGTATACAGGGCGATGCTACACTGTATGCCCGTGGAGATGCTGTTGAAGCCGCCTGGCAGTTTATCGATCCAATTCTGAAAGCATGGGAAACCAATCCGAATATCAAGATGTATGGATATCCGGCCGGAACCTGGGGACCTGAAAATGCTGATGATCTGGTAGAAGGCAAACACAAAAATATTACGTGGCGATATCCATGTAAAAACCTGTCTAATGACGGAATTTACTGTGAATTATAATTGTGTTATACAACATCTGGCTTTAGTAATGTCAGATGTTGTTGTTTCTGCTCCTGGTAATAATGACAACACAATCTCTTAATTGTGTGGTATAATTATTTTTAGTTGTAATTCCTATGATTTATAACCTGCCATTTTTAACCTGTGACTGATATGACGCCCAACATTCAGATTTACGATACTTCGGGAGAGCTTGTAGAAGCTTTATCACGCCAGATTGCCAGTCTGGCTAATCAGAAAGATACTTTTTATCTGGCTGTATCTGGTGGAAAAACCCCCGTATATCTATTCGATCATCTCGCAACCCACTACAAAGACTCTATTAACTGGCAAAAGGTGAAAATCTTTTGGGTGGATGAACGTTGTGTAGCGCCAACCCATGAAGAAAGTAACTTTCTGCTGGCACAAAAACATTTATTAGAGCCTTTGGCTATTCCCGAATCCAATATATTCCGGATGCATGGAGAGTTAGATGCCTATAATGAAGCTATCCGCTATGAACGCACTATCAGAGAGGTAGTACCTTCTGTAAATCAGGTTCCTCAGTTTGATCTGGTTTTACTGGGAATGGGTTCAGATGGACATACAGCTTCCCTGTTTCCTGACAGAATAGATCTTATAGACTCTGATAATCTGTGTACCATTGCCAAACATCCTCAGTCCGGTCAATTACGGGTTTCTTTTACGATGAAGCTGATTAATCATGCCAGTCATGTAGCCTTCCTGGTTACAGGTGCTGATAAGGCAACAAAGGTTGAAGAGATTCTGGGCGAGAAACCAGAAGCAGACATGTATCCGGCTGCCTATGTAAATCCACAAAGTGGTAATTTATACTGGTATCTGGATAAAGCTGCTGCTGATGACTGGGAAAAGAAAAATATCCTGGCCAAAGCAACCCGTGCTTAATGAAATACTCTAAAATCAGAAAAGATAGAAGGGCATGTTTTACTACATGTCCTTTTTTATTTTACAACTGTGTGGATAGTAGTTTATCTATGGTAAAATGTAGAGTCTATTAATCGATGTTCTAACGGAAAAACTCGGTTTTTTTGACATAAAGTTTTTATAAAAGGCAGTTTTTTCTCTTTGTTTTCTGCTGATATTTTCGGCTTTGAATGGCATGTAAGATTTTTATTATTTTTTTTCGGTTACATTTTTTTCTTCCAAAATAGCTCTTCAAAAAGAGGCACCGACTAAATCGGTACCTAAAAAAAGCCTGTAAAAATGAGTAAGAATTATTTTGTAAAGAACATGCAAAATAAAGTGTTCATAGAGAGGATTGTAGGGTAAAAATAGCAGAAGTGGTGGGGGGCTTGGTTTTTGGGGAAATAAAAAACCCTTTTTGTAGAGCAAAAAGGGTTTCCTAAACAAAATAAGTGTTAAACAGGTGTATGAATAATCTTTGTTATTCTAAATCTTAATACTACTCATGTAAGAAAAGGTAACCGAGATTTAGAAAAAAAAATGATTTTTTTTTCAAGTGCCCAATCAGACCTATAATTGAGCGTATGGACTTTTCTTCTTCATACATTTTGGCACGGCTGTTTTCAATAATCTGGACACTCCAATCAGATACTGTCTCTATACTGACACCTATCTTGAGTAAAGCTACTATTTCTAGATCCAGTCTATTTTCTTTCAGTCGAAAATGTACCTATATATTCCCATTCCATACCTAATGGTAAATGCTAAATGGCTTATATATGCAAGATCCTTTTTTGGGGGAGATAGTTGCAAGGAAGATTAGCATTTTAACTAATATTAACTATCGTTAACACTCCTTAACACTAGGAGGCTCCTTTAAGTTGAGTCAACAGTCGCTGAGCATCTGCATTTGCCTTGTCTAACTGGATGGCTTTTTCAAGATAACTCTTTGCAGAAGATTTGTTTTGATTTAGTAATACGGCTTTGGCGAGCAGATAATTTGTGTAAGACGATTCGGGATACTGTTTCAAAATTTTTTGACCCAGATCTATACTTTCTGCTGATTTTTGCAGATCTATCAGAATGCTAATGGCATTGTTCCAGTCTGCCAGTGTAAAGGTGGTTTCATCCAGCAGCAGTTTTATTTCGGGTGCATGACGCAGACAATAGAAGGCTGGAAGATTTTCTTTCCAATAAGGATTCTCTTTGATGGCTTTACTAATGATAGAGATAGCCTTCTTTTCATCATTAAGCAGGAGATAGGCTTTGGCTAGCTTGCCATACATACCATTCCATCCTTCAATCATTGGCTCAGCCTGGCTTAACAATAATTTACCTCTTGCAATATTTTTCATTCGTATGGCAAACATCGCCTGATTAAGCCGAATCCTCCCATAGTGATAGTTTAGTAATTTTTGGAGGTCTTCAAATGGCTGTACAGAATGATCCACTCGCAGGTCTATCTGATTAAACCATTCGTTTTTCTCTCCTTTCACAACCAAAGCAGCTGATTGCTTGCCATTGATCTGACCGCCTGCCTTTTGTCCTGCTATGAGGCTTTGCAGCAATCTTTCCGCTAATGTGCCTTGTGAAGTCCGGAATGTTTCTGCCATACTGGTAAGCACATTGTCTGCCAGTTGATTACCCATTACTACAAAGCTTTCACCTGTCAGGTGGCCTGCTTTGCCTTTCCAGTATTTTAAGGAAGAACCTGTCATTGCATACACGTGGCCTTTTCCATCAATACCTGCCACCTGTCTGTAATCGGCTAATGAGTCTGTCGAGGCAGTAGATACAATGGCTTGCTCAATGGTTTTTCCGTGTTGCAGCTGTTTAAAGCCATTGATGGCATACAACGGTTTGGTCTCTGCAATAACTGAAAACGCTCCCAAGCCAGGTTCTATATAGATAGTTGAGCTGCCTACATAAATATTGTTGGTAGCTACAGCAATACCCCATTCCTGAGTGGCTTTGTCATAGGCAATAATACTGAAAGTACTATTGATGTTTCGGTCTGTTACCAGACTAGGTAAGTTCTGAGACATGCAGAGTTGCACAATCCCACAAAAAAGCAGATGCAGAGCGATTTTTAGTTTCATTTTATATATCTTTTAGGAAATAGTCAAAAGAGTAAAAAGAAACCGGAGGGTTGCATACACTAAAAATAAGCTGGCCTGAGTGATGTTGATTCAGAAAGCTTTTTAACTTCCGCCTTTATTGAAGCCTACTGTATCTCTATATAATTGAGGTGATACATCTGTTTTGCCTTTAAAGAACCGACTGAAATAATATTCATCTTCATATCCAAGCTCATAGGCAATCTCTTTGATCGTTTTTCCTGTTAGATATAGTTCTCTTTTTGCTTCAATGATAATTCGTTCATTAATCAAGTCCGAAAGCGTTTTATTAAAATGGATTTTCGTAATTCGTGCCAGTGTAGTGGGTGTAACATTCAGCAGGGCTGCATAGTCACTTGCAGAATGCTTGATTCGAAAGTTTTCTTCAATTGCATCTCGTAAGCTTTGCACGATAAATACTTGTCTGCCATTAGCAGCATCATCTTCCTGAACAGGCTGCTGCTCAAGTTTTATTCTGGTGGCAAGGACTAAAAATATCTTCAGGTATGAAACAATGACCTCATCTCTTTGTATCCCTTCCACTTTTAATTCTTCGATAATCTCTCCTATAATATTGAGCAAGGTTTTTCTTGAGCTTTCCTGCAACTGGATAAATGGCTGCTGATAGATATTATTAAACAAAATACCATTGGTCGCTATCTCTTTATGATGTCTGTATATACAGAAGAAATCATGGTGAAATTGGATAGAAAAGCCTTTTAAGGGTGCCTTTGTACTTATCATGAATGGCTGATACGGATAAAAAGCAAACAGGGTATCAGCCCCAAATACATACTCACAAAAATCAACTTTGGCTATTCCGTCTCCGGAAGTAATAAGAATAAGCGTAAAATAATTATTTCGCTGGATATGATCAAAGTAACTGGTATTATCGAATTCAAAAATTTTAAACGACAAATTGCCATTCTGTTGATTAACCAGTGTATGAACAGACTGAGAGAGCATAATTCTTTACAATGGATTTGGCGTTTGTGTTAGCATAAATTGTCTGGTAAGTTCATTGCATTCTTCCTGGCATACACCTCCAATAATATTTGGTTTGATTCCCCACTTTGGTACTTGTTCGGTAGAGAGTATAGTAAATTGGGAAGTCAGTCCGCCAACAAGTGGTACAGATACTCCATAGACAATTTCAGGTATTTTGTAATGCCGTATTACATAAGAACACATGATGCAGGGTTCATGTGTTGTGTACATGCGTGCTAAAGGCAACTGGTCTGAGTAACCGTTTTTGATTGTGTCTTTTATGGCAAGTATTTCAGCGTGATTGGTAATATCACCAGTAGATTTTCCCGATTCAATTCCGGTACCCAGTACCTTTTGTTCAAACACGATTAGTGCTCCCACAGGTGGATTGCCTGCTGCCATAGCCGTTTTTGCAAGCTCCAGACATTGGTGCATATACTTTTCAAATTCTTCTTGCATAGTTTTATAATTCAATTTCAGGACTGTATCCTTATGAATTGAAAGGTGAGTATTCTAAAAACTCCCACTCTACCTGGTGGTGGTCAATGGTATGTATCCAACGAGATGTATGGAAGAGCCAATAACGGCATGTACCCTTGGTTTTAAGTAGATCCGTTTCTGTGTTTTGGCCAAAAAGCAGGCTTGCGCTACCTGTCAATTGTAATGTTTGTTTTCTCTCAAAATCTATAAAGAGTAAACCTACGTTTGGATTTGCCAGAATATTACCCAACGTATTAAATAAGCTATTGCCTGGATAATCCGGTATTTTCAACAGACCATCCGGAGTTAGTTCGATAAAGTTGGTATTACCCCCTCGATGGGAAGCATCCAGATTCCCAGCTGAATCTGCACTGGCTACAAAAAATGTGTCTGCATTAGTAATCCATTGTATTGTCTGGTCTGTCAATCCACTTCCTTCAACTACACTGGATGGCACTTTCTTAAAATGGTCGGGGGTGGAAATGATCCTGCGTTGTATGTACTTGGGACAATTGGGATAAGCCTGCTTTACACTTAGTTCAATTCGTGAATTGTTAATCTGGCTGGTTCCATTCACTCTGTATCGTTTTCGGGAATCCAGTTCGATGAATAAACTGCCAATCTGATTGTTTTGGGCTATGTTTGAAAAGAAAATATCTGACGGATTGCTGGTAATCTGTTCGGTATCAAAGACAATAGTGCCTGGGTCGGACACTTTTACAAAGCCAAAATTCCCGATTAATAGAGATGCCCATAGTTCATTCTCCTTATTTCTGCTACCAACTATTGCCATAGGTTGCTTCTCAATAAAATGAATAGCACCCCTTACTATCGAATTTGAAATGAGTGGTTTGTTCCTATCGGCTATCAGTGATTCACCCACTCTATTTTGGATTTCTCGTTCGCCCTGATGAAATATCTCTAGCATAAGATGAAAAGTAGACAATTGCCCCTTACAGCAAGTAAGGAGCAGTGATGGGTAAATTAATTAAAAAATAAGGACATTGAATCCATCCTTTTTCAGCTTGATAAAACTAGGCAAGCCGGTAGTTCCCGGTACCTGATTATCTTTTATAAGATCAAATCCTGATGGGTTTGCAGCAAACACTGTTGCACATCCACTGGAGATGCCTTCGATTTTGTCTTCTACCGCCAGATAGAGTGCATTCACAGGGTGTTCTGGTTTTTGTAGGTGTTCTGGCCATCGGGTTGCTGTACCTTGAAAAATAATTTTTACCTCTTCTCCTTCCGTTTTAAAGTCGTAAGCTGCTGCCAATGCATTAAATACACGTCCCAGCGCCTCTTCAGATTCACTCTTCGGATCAGAAAGAATCACGATTGCTGTTTCGTTCATAGGAATTGTTTTAGTATGTACAGCAAAGGTGGTTCAGGATTAGCTCACAGAGAATGGACAAATTATGCAATCTAATGGATAATTTTAAAAGTCAGATCATGATGAACAATCTGTTTTACTTTGTCAGACTTGTTATATCTTATTAAAAATCTTTCACTATGCATTCAATACACTATAAGTCTGATCTATACCAAATTTTGGGTGTGAGTTCATTCTTAGAAAATTTGAGAGTGGTCAGCTATAAAGCACAAAAGGTATCCAATTGTGTGAGGATACCTTTTGTGCTTAGTATATTCTTATCTATCCGGATTAATCAAGATTCCAGGTTACATTAAAACGCTTTGCTAATTCGCGCAAGCTATCCACTACGATAGGTAGAATCGGAATGCCATTCTGACGGCGTTCTGCTTCAAGTATTCTTTCAGGATCACCCGGAATAAGTACCCGGTCCTGCCCATCTACAGGCGTAGCTTTCCGGAACGCACGTATCCAGTTGTCCATATGTTGTTTAAACTCCTCTGCCGGACGGAATGCGTCAATACGCATAGCCCCCACAAAGTGTCCTGTACCTGCACCTACCAACTGTTCGGCAGAACTCATGAAGCCTGCTGTAGCAAATGGTGGTACCCATGGACCATAATTGGCTCCTGATAACACACCTGAAAATATATCTACCCAGGCTCCTAATCCGTATCCTTTGTGGCTACCATGTTCACGATCTCCACCCAATGGCAATAATGCCCCTCCGTTTTTTACTGCATGGGCATCAGTAACAGGTTCGCCGTTGCCATTTTGTACCCAGCCAGTAGGAGTAGGTAGGCTTTTACGTTGTAAGATCTCCAGTTTGCCATAGGCTGCTGTAGTTGTTGCCATATCGAGTACAAACGGAGGTTCCTCCAGTGCTGGAATCGCAACCGCAATAGGGTTAGTACCCAGAAGTTTATCTTTGGAGAATGTAGGGGCTACCAAAGGACCTGCATTGGTCATGGCAAAACCTATCATATTATGCGGCAAGGCTAACATACTATGGTATCCGGCAATCCCAAAATGGTTGGAATTGCGAATGGCTACCCAACCTGTACCCGCCTGTGTTGCTTTCTGAATAGCAATTTCCATAGCCTTTGGAGCTACAACCAGGCCTAAGCCTGCATCTCCATCCACTACAGCTGTACTAGGGGTTTCATGTACTATCTTAATAGATGGAGATGGATTCAGACGTTTCAGATCCATTAATCGTACATAGCCGTTGAGACGGGCTACTCCATGTGAGTCAATGCCACGCAGGTCAGCAGAAACAAGTACATTGGCTGCCTGTGTGGCATCGTCAGGAGAGCAACCCATTTGCAGAAATATATTCTGAACCAGTTCCTGAAGTAGAGAATGAGAATAGGTATGTTGTTCCATATGTTGCGAAAAAGATGCGCAAAAATGGAAGAAGATATGGAGAGATAAAAGCAATCACTCAAAAACGTTTCCACATAGGAATGAACAGTAAAGCTAAGCTACTATAGTAAAGGGTAATTATAGGAAATTACTTTTTTAACAATAGTGCTTTGGCAAAGGAAAGTTGCACATCGTTTCCCAAAAGAATATCTTGTACTGTAGGATGAATTGTATAATCCGGTAATGTGCCTCTGCCTTTGAGTTTCGGTGTGGTTGCTAGGTCATATTGAACAAGTCCAAATGTAACAGGGATCTGTGTATTGGGTAATAGAAGTTCTGTTAGTACTCCAGATGTATTGCCATCAACACCTCCGCCTGTTTCTTCACCTATAAACTTGCCTCTGTTATGGCTTTTTGCAATGGCACAAAACTCAGCTGTAGTGGAAAATGATTGGCCATTTATCAGAAAGACAACTTGGCCTGTGTACTTATTGGGATTGGGAGATACGGGACTCAGATTCGTATGAGCTTCTTTTTTCAACCGAAATCTTTTGGTAGTCACTTTCTCCAGCATTTCATGTGTAAGACCATTGAAAGATGTAAAACTACGTGCAAACTTTTCAAAAGGAAGTGAGTCTGTACTGGTTTCTAGCTGCTTGTAATAGGGGATCTTTTTACTAGTCAAGTAAGAATAGAGTAGAGAACCATACAGATCTCTACCACCTCCATTGTCCCGTAAGTCAATAATTAGTTTTTTAATCTGACGTTGATTAATCTGTTCAAAAGAAGATCGGAGAAAATCTTCAAAATTTTCGTTTGCTTCCTCAAGTTCTAAGCGGGAAAACGTTTTGATGGTTATTAAAGCAATTTGGTTGGTGTCGATAGAAAGACTTAACAGTTTCTGAGGCTCTGCCTGAATGGGTAGCTGTGGGATATCTTTTTCAAAAACAGCTTCCAATGTAATACTTTGTTGTTTGCCGGATTTGGACTGATACGTGATTTCAAATCGGGAATGCTCCCCATAGGCCAGCAAGTAATAGAAATGGAAAACGTTGTTGAGTATATGGTATTTTTTTGTTTCAATTGATCCATCAGATACAATAAACCCGAATAAATTCTTCTGTATCTGACCAATAGGACGCTTATCAATCGCAATGATTTCAGCTCCGGCAGGTAGAGTAGGATTATCGGACTTAAGTATAAACGCATGATTGTTAGTGAAATACAATCGAATAGGAAAAAACTTTGCTTGATTGTGGATATACTCTTTTAAATCAGGAGACAAGCCAGATGATAAGTGCCCATCTTTTATGGTACTCAAATAGAGCTTTATCAGTCTGTAGAACTCTATATTGGTAGTGGTCTTCTGTATAGAGTTGTAACAACTGTCAAAAAGAGAGGTTAATGTTTTTTTATCTGCATATCGATAGAGAGACGGATATTTTTGTTCAAGTGTAGTTCTCAGTAGCTGAAAGTCCTTCTGTAATATATTCTTATGGTTGCTTGGAGTCTGACTAAGAAGTAAAAGTGGAAAGCTATAAAGCAGGATAAAAATAACAGTACTTTTCATATAACGTTTAAGTACGAATGCATTATTCTGGTGACAAATATGTCAAGTGGATATACATAGTTAGACAGGTTATGTGTAAAAACAAAATAGGAGTACTTATCTTCAGCATATAATTCTGAAGATAAGTGATGGTTTTACATTCGCTGGCCGCCGATAGTAAGTCCGCCGTCAACCAGAATGCTTTCTCCGGTTACGAAGGAGGCAGAAGGGCTGCTTAGCCAGACTACTAGTTCTGCTACTTCAGTAGCTGTTCCGAATCGTTGTACAGGTGCTTGTTTTTTGATGGGTTGGGCTTCAGCACTATCCGGATCAAAAAATCGGGAGAACATAGGTGTGAGAATATATCCGGGATTAATGTTGTTAACCCGAATATTGTAAGGACCTGTTTCAACGGCTAATACACGTACCAACCCATCCAGAGCGGCTTTGCTGGCTGAGTAGATGCCTGATCCTGAAAATGCTCCCTTGGAAAGCCATGAGGATGTATTAACAATAACGCCTCCCGTATTCTGTTTTTTGAATTGTTCAATCTCATATTTACAGGCAAGCCAGACACCTTTCAGATTGATATTCATCAGTGTGTCATATTCATCTTCTGTTACATCTTCAATTAGAGCAAAGCGACCTTCAATGCCCGCATTGTTGAAGGCAATGTCCAATTGTCCGTATAGCCGGACTGTTTCCTGAATAAGCTGCTGCACACTATCCTTGTGGGAAACATCTGTTTGAATAAAATGAATGAATGGACTAATCTGTTGAAGTTGTTCTACTGCTTTCTGACCTTCTTCCTTTCTGCGTCCTGCAATGACTACTTTGGCTCCATGTTTTAGAAATAATTCAGCAGTAGCATAACCTATTCCAGTAGTCCCTCCGGTAATTACAACTACTTTGTTTGTAAGATCTTTTTCGTTTGGTGTCATAGTTTTTTAACGTTTACTTATGACACAAAAGTAAAGAGGAGAAGGGTGGTGAAGTTATGCTAATCAAACAGGAAGTTATGAGATAGCGACAACCTGCTGTTGACGAAACTGATTAGGGGTTTGATGAGTATGCTTCTTGAAGAATAGTATAAAATTGGATGAATGTTCAAAACCCAAACAATAGCCAATCTGGGCAATATCCCAACTACTGTGTAACAATAAGGCCTTCGATTCTTTGATAAGACTATCTGTAATCCACTCAGTGGTTGTTTTGCCTGTTGTTTCTTTCAGTGCTCTATTCAGATGATTGGTATGGATAGAAAGCTGATCTGCAAATTCGTTGGCATTCTTTAACCGAATCGTATGATGAATCGATTCTATTGGAAATTGCCGTTCCAGTAATTCCAGAAACAAAGAACTTATTCGCCTGGCTGCATTTCCCTGATGTATTTGTGATTCGGCAGGGTGTATTTTCAATGCTTCGTGCATAATAATCTGCACATAGCTACGTAACAGATCATATTTATTAACATAGGCAGATTGCATTTCTGTGTGCATGCTGGAAAAAATATTTTCCAGAAATTGCATACTCTGTGTATTGGGTAGCAATACAGGGTTGCAGTCTATCTTAAACAGAGGTGATTGTGA
Source organism: Xanthocytophaga agilis (assembly GCF_030068605.1). Lineage (NCBI taxonomy): Bacteria > Pseudomonadati > Bacteroidota > Cytophagia > Cytophagales > Rhodocytophagaceae > Xanthocytophaga > Xanthocytophaga agilis. The sequence goes on along the minus strand of NZ_JASJOU010000016.1, from coordinate 5,816 downwards.
AAGACTTTCTATTTTCAGATGACTGGTGATAAACTCTTCTGTGAATACACAAAAGTATCCCGTTTGATCTTCTGTGAGTGGCTCCCATGCATAAGGCGTAAATGGATTAAGAAACGTAATCGCATTTCCATGTATATGGATAGATTTATCTGCATAAGAAAAGAGTCCTTCACCATTGGTTACCAGTGATATCTTGTAAAAGTCGCGCCGGATAGGAGATAAGGAAGTAGTTTGACAGGCAAATTCTTCACGTTTATACACATTAAACTGCCCAATACCTGTATAATCCTGATGATGCTGGTAGTAAAAATCCTGTATTGTTTCCTTTGCTTTCATTCTGTAAAGTTATGAAATTCAAATAAACAAAACATACTCGGAGTTTTAATGATCTACTTTGATAAACAGGGAGAAATGGATTATAATCAACATAAAAAAAGCCCTTGAATAACTATATTCAAGGGCTTGACAGCGTAAAAATGTTGTTATTTTTTATTTCCAATTACTTCAGCTGCAGGTTTTGGACCTGGCAGGATGCCTGCAACATTCATACGAATACGATAAATCCCTGTGCGTGCTGTAACATAGAGTGTTTTACCATCTGCATCACCCCAGGCGCAATTGGAGGGCATTTCCGGAAATAAAATACCTCCCAGATGTTCTCCTTCGGGCGATAATACCCATATCCCGTCTGGACCTGTCGCATATACATTTCCCTTTGAATCTACTTTCAATCCATCCGGATTGCCTTTCACAGTATAATTTGTAGCATCAAAAAAAATAAATCCTTTTTTAAAACTTCCTTCCTGGGTCACATCATATGTTGCCCATACCTCACGGCCACTATCTAGATTGCCTATATAAATATAGCTTTCGTCTGGAGAGAAGGCAATCCCGTTCGGACGATACATGCCCTTTTCTTCCAACGTTACAACTCCGTTTTTTATACGATAAATGCCATTGTATGGAAGTTGTTTAGCCGTATCTTCATCCGCTTTAGGTAGTCCATAAGGAGGATCTGTAAAATAGATTGTTCCATCAGAGCGAACAATCACATCGTTGGGGCTATTAAATTTTTTGCCTTTATACGTTGCTGCAAGTACTGTACGGGTACCATCCTTTTCAATACGGGAAATACAGCGTGTCTGTTCCTCACATACAATTAACCTTCCTTCCATATCAAAAGTTAGTCCGTTGGCACGATTGGTTGAGTCTCTGAAAACAGAAACCTGTCCATTCTGCCATTTGTAAATTAAACTTTTAGGAATGTCAGTGAATAGCAGATAATTTCCTTCTGTTGACCAGAGTGGACCTTCTGTAAAGGTAAATCCATCTGCTATTTTCTCAATTTTGGCATCTGCCGAAACCAGTTCATCCAGACGTGGATCTATACGTACTACTTTACCAGTTTGAGGGTTTTGTGCCAATGTCATTGACATTCCCCAAATAATACAGAATAAGGTTTTAAGCGTTTTTCGCATGGTATCTGTTTAAAAGATAGAATTAAAATCCTTTTTCTGTATTTGTAGTTGTAATGTATTGAAAGTGAACAGTTTATTTTTTATTACTAATCGCCTCCATACTAGTTTTGTATTTTTTCTCAAAATCTGCTGCTAATTGCTGGATCTCCGGAACAGATAATTCTTTACTGGCTATCGCAATCCGGTAACGGAATGTCACACTCTGACCGGCAGGGAGTATATAGTTTAATTCTTCTTTTCCATTTGTAAAGGCTTTTACCCCTAATGGATTTGCAGCATACAATCCATACCCACGTGCATGCCAGTAAGTAGGATATCCTACATTTTCAGAATGATCAATCATTACCAGTGAAACATTCTCATCACCAATTTTTCCTGTCAGATCCATCCAGATAGCTCGCTTACCCCAAACATCTTCACCTTCTACTCCTTCGCTATTGCGATAATGACCTGTTACACCTGTATTGTCAAGCATAGGTACAGCTGTTGCCTGACCACTTGCATCTGTAAATACTTCCGGTTTGTTGGATGGATGTTCCAGTTGTCGGGCTAGCCGAATGGCAATCATTCCCTCTTTGTTGTCTTTGAATGAGATGTCATTGTCAAGAGCTGTTAACGTTGTAATCCGGTCAATCAGTCTCAATGTAGTATCACCGAAAAAAGTAAAGGCAGTCTTTTCTTTTAGCAATGTAGCATTGTCTTTATCCAGCCAGTCAGCTGTAACGATAAGCTGAGCCTGTTTCTTCCCACTTTTCATTTGCAGGATGCCTGTATGTACAATCGTGCCAAATGGTCCTTTGTGTTCCGGGCCTACAGATGTGGAGTTATTCCAGAAGTCATGCTCATTTACATCTCCATAATTGAACCACAGACCCACATGATGAGGGTGGTCTACTCGCTCTCCTGAACGAGGTTCCAGCGGATATCCACGTGTGATCGGAGCCCCTTTTGATGTAAGTATTGGAAATAAAACCGGCTTTTTGCACCCTTGGAGTTCTGTGACACCGAACAAATATTGAGTAAACAGTTGATTATTTACCTTCACCACTACTTTTCCATTCTCCTGTGTAAGGGTTACTTGATTGGCCTGAGAACGGCCTTTACGCTGCGCAGAAGCACTATTTTGCATGCAGAAGGCACTCCAGAATGCTAGTAACAGCAGACTTTTCATACCCATTGCAGAGCAATTTTGTAAGTTTTTCATATTTTATCGTTTACCTTATGTAAGAAATATGGAATTAATGTAAAAAGCAACGGATTAAAAATATAATAAAAGTCATATATAGGCTTTGTAAAATAATAAAAAAGTACGACTTTTAATAAGTGTTTTTTTAAATCCGCTGGCAATCAAATAAATAGGTGTGTAGAAAAAATAATTCTCTTTCTCTCAAAATCCTTACATGCGCCATGCAAGTTTTAAATAAATTCTTCTTTCTTGTGATTTTTCTGTCTGGTGTTCTTTCTGCACAGGCTCAATTGAAGATCGATACTTCTTATACTGTAGAAGATATGGTCAATAAGATCCTGATGGGGAATGGTGTGAAGGTAGGAAACATTCGTATGAAGGGAAGTAAGCTGGGTGTAGGTTACTTTCACGTAAACTCAGACGTGATCGGAATGCGAAACGGAATTTTGCTCTCAACCGGTAAAGTACACGATGCAATTGGCCCAAATAACGTTCCAGGCCGTTCTGGAATCATCTCTACCCCTCAGACTTTAAAAAACAAAGACATTGGTGATGTGGATTTAAATCGTCTTTGCGGTGGTAGAACACAAGATGTAATGGTAATAGAGTTTGACTTTATCCCTGTTCACAATAAAATATCTTTCCGTTATTGCTTTGGTTCGGAAGAATACAAGGAATATGTAGGATCACGTTTCAATGATGTATTTGGTTTCTTTATTGATGGACCTGGATTGCCTAAAAGAAATCTGGCTGTGATTCCTGGAACGGATGAGTCTGTGGCCGTTAATAATATCAACCATAAGAAATACCGTAAGATCTACCTGAATAACGATTATTTCGTTGATGTAAAAAATACAGATCTGGCTGCTTTGTCCGGACAACAATCAGGTTTGAAAAAGTTAACCAGTACAGTTTTTCAAAATGCAAAAGTGTCATTGAATGATGATGCTGTATTGATTGATGAAAAAGAAAGAAGTCGTATAGATCACGAACTACTTACAAACTTTCAATATGATGGCTTTACACATGTATTAACAGCAGAGTGCCAGGTAATTCCTCATAAAAAATATCATTTGAAGCTGGCAATCGGAGATGTAGGTGATTATGCACTTGACTCAGGTGTGTTTCTGGAAGCTGGTTCTTTCTCCAGTGAAGATGATCCTCGTCTGCCTAACTTTCATGCATCTGCTCCTGGTACTACAGATGTGATTCCTGTTACAGGTGTTGATCAGGATGCAGTAGCTACCATCTCAGGTAATAAAAAAGATATGGTGAGTGATGTTGCACCTAAGAACATTGATGTGTTTAAAACTACCAATGTATACTTTGCTACAGACTCATATAGTGTACCTGATAGTTCTAAGGATGAATTGGACAAACTGGCAGCATATCTGTTGAAGAATAAAACACTGGTATGTCAATTGTATGGTCATACAGATAGTATGGGTAGTAAAGAACATAATCAGCAATTGTCTGAAGACCGGGCTGTAGCTGTTATTAAATATCTCATCTCTCAAGGGATTACTAAAAGTCGTCTATCCTATACCGGATATAATTTTGAAGAGCCGGTTGGGAATAATGAAAAAGAAGTAGGACGTCGGTATAATCGTCGTGTAGAGATTACTGTGATAGATTCTGTTATGCAGGCTTCACGTCAGTAAAGGTTAGATAAACGTAAACCTACAAACCACTTATAACCTATAACCACTTACACCATAATTTCTTTAAAAAGAAAAAATCCCTGTTTGTAAAAGCAGGGATTTTGTTTTTATAGAAGATTGTAAAACAGAAAAGATATTAACTCGTAATAATTTCCTGTTTCTGAGCATCAAAAGTGACACGTTTGCCTGTATGCAATGCCATTGTAGCCATGATATTTGCAACAGAATGATTATATCCTGCTTTTACAGATGCATTAGGTTGCTTGCGACTTCGTACACATTCCAGCCAGTTGCGCATATGCAGAGATGTCATTGGATCACCTCCTGTATTGGCTCCGGTTTCCATCTTTATATCCGAACGCAAGGAGGTTTCTGCCAGTAAGTTAGGTTGCATGTTCATTGCTTTGGCATATTCAGCTTTTAAACCACCTTCCGGAGAAATTTTATTGGTATCCAGATTGATCATTCCTCCATTAGAGAAATAATATTCTTTCACGCCACCTGCTTCATTATGCATACGGGAAGAATACAATACCTGAAAACCTTTGGTTGGATCATTGTCCGGACCGTAATCAAATACAGCAGTGAATGTATCAGCATTCATACGGCCATCTTTCCACACGTAAATGCCTCCATTGGCCACTACACTTCTTGGATGATCATAACCAGAGAACCAGTGTACGGTATCTATCTGATGGCTCATCCACTGTCCCGGTATACCTGAAGAATACGGATAGAACAAGCGATACTCCAGATAATAACGAGGATTCCATTCTACTTTAGGACGGTTGAGAAGAAAACGATCCCAGTCTATATCTTCTTTTTTTATCTCAGCTACAAGCTGAGCACGGCGCCAGCGACCCGGCTGGTTTACATTCCATGTCATTTCAACCATACTAATATCGCCGAACTTGCCGGATTTGATATAGTCATTGGCTGCCCAGTAATTTGGTGCACTACGGCGTTGAGAACCAATCTGAACGATTTTACCTGTTTCCTCCACTGCTTTGAGGGCTGCTTTTGCATCATCCAGAGATTCTGCAAAGGGCTTCTCTACATAGGCATCGCGGCCTGACCGTACAGCTTCCACACAGTGTAGTGCATGCTGAAAGTCGGCAGTACTGATAATAACAGCATCTACATCTTTACGCGCATACAATTCATCATTGTTGCGAACTTTGAAAAACTTCTTGTTTACATTGGGTTTGTCCTTTAGGTGAGCTTCACATTCATCCCGACGGCGATTCCAGAGATCGGATACCCCAACAAGTTCAAAATTAAGTTCTTTGGCATGATTCATAAATGCAGGCAACAGTGACTGACGGAATCGATCCGAAAAGCCAACAATGCCTACCCGTACTCTGTCATTTGAGCCAATGATACGTGCATAACTGGATGCACTCATACTCATGGCTAATCCGGCTGTTCCCAGAGCGGTCTTCTTTAGAAAATCACGGCGGGAGGTTTGATGATTGTTTTCCATGGAAATAC